>JBDTYU010000189.1:0-2400 GCA_040005535.1 Ginsengibacter sp.
TCCTTTAATTCTCTTATAGCCCGATCGCCAGGTGCACCTCTCCGTCTAAATGGATATGTCCTAATTCGTCCTGGCCGATATAAAAATCCGCTCCTTCCGGTTTAGACCTATGATACAGATCCCCGTGTGTTGCCGCGGTAATATCTTTCCAGCTTTGAATTTCTTTTAAAACCTGCTGTGGAAATTTGCTCAATGCAGGTGGAGGCATGATCGGCCCTTTTTCTTCTTGTCATAATTATTGTTTTAGCTAATCATTAAACGCTTTAAAAACAGTAAATGTTGAAACTAAGCTGTTATTTTCTGCCGGGCTAATTTTTTGGTTATATAGGCTCCTTCTCAGCAATGTCTATTCGCATAGTTTTATGTTTAGCAAAAGATTGGCATGTGTATAACCGGTTTGATACAATGTTACGTGCTGGCTATATGCATCAAATGATGCCGTTTAATTTTCTTTCTGTTTTGGCTGGCGATTTCGCAGGCACAATAGCGCAGGTTGGCGAAGGTATTGGGTGAAAATCCAGCACAATTTAAAAGAAGATATCAGGTAAGGGGACATGTACCATGACTTCTAGAATTAGATGAGATCGTGCATTTCAATGCATTGCGAACTTCGATTGTGGTAATCTAATTAGAAAGTTATTTATTCCCTGCTCCTCAACAAATGTGCGACCTGCAACTTGTAACTACGGCTAATAGGCAGGTCATGCATAGAGATGCCAATAGAATCGTTTGTAAAAGATTCTATTTTATTGACTGATACAATAAATGACCTGTGTATCCGTACAAAGTTATTTTTAGGCAACAGCTGTTCAATTGAAGATATTGATTGGTTAGTAACGATATTTTTTGTCGTCGTTACTACCTTGATATAATCTTTCAGGCTTTCGATATATAAAATTTCATCCAGTGGAATCTTCAAATTTTTACGGTCAGCCCTTAAAGTAATGAATGAATTATTACTTTCAGATTCAACGTGTAAATCTGCGTTTTGGATCGACGTATACATCACTTTGTTGACGGCCTTTAAAAAGCGTTCAAATGAAATGGGCTTTAATAGATAGTCCACTGCATCCAGTTCAAATCCTTCTATTGCAAATTTCCGGTAGGCTGTCGTGAAGATAACTTTAGGGGGGTTTTTTAATGTGCGTATCAGATCAGTACCCAAAAGCTGTGGCATTTGTATATCAAGGAATAAAAGATCAATTGGTTTCAGCTGCAATAAATTAAGTGCTTCCACTGCATTATTGCAAGTGCCCGCAGATTCTAATGCAGAAACAGAAGAGATATAATTTATCAATACATCAAGCGCAGGTTGTTCGTCATCAACTGCAAGGCAAATAATTTTTTTACTATTTAACATAGAGCAGATTATTAATTAAACAAAAACCGTTTCCTGTTTTTCATCTTTTATACCCATGCGAACCCCATCCTCCAAGGGTACCTTCATGAACACTGAAAAATTTTCAAGTCCATGTTCTATTTTAAGCAAATGACCCCCAGGGTACAGGAGCTGTAATCTTTTCTGCACATTCCTTAACCCAATACCTTGCGGTTGTTCGTGAGAATCAACTGCAGGTTTGTTGTTGCACAGGTCAAAATAAAGAAAACGTTCCTCAATGGAAATATTTAGTTTAACCCATGGATCATTCAACATTTTGCTGGCACCATGTTTAAAACTATTCTCAACAAATGGTATCATCAGCAATGGCAAAATTTCTTTACCTAGGGAATTCCCAATTATTTGTACCTGCATATCGAGCCTGCCACCGTAGCGCACATTTTCAAGAGCCATGTAATCTTTTATCATATCTAATTCGTTTCCCAAAGGCACCATTGCCGAAGAACATTCATTAATCATATAGCTGACAATATTGAACAATTTCTGTATCATGTCAGCGGCCAACGGCGATCTTTTCAAGGTTAATGAATAAATATTATTCAAAGTATTGAATAAAAAATGCGGGTGAACCTGTCCCTTGAGCAACCGTATCTCTGCATCAGCGTTTTCTTTCACAAGGATTAACTTTTCCTCCATCTTTTCATAATAGTTTTTCAGCATTTTGACCGCAATAAATAAACAGCATGCAACCGGTGGCCCTGCACTTATAAACAACCCTGTATAATGCCAGGCTGGAAGTAACAGGTCTTTTACAGGCAGGGTGATAAATCCCTGGTACCAGAAAATGCAAAAGCCCATCAGTATGTAACACGTGATTGTATAAGCCACAATTGATGAAATAAATACGTTAGTTTTTTTGCCGGAAATGTATTGTGGTAAATATTTGTAAACGATTAAATAAGTATAAATCATTTCAAAAATTACTATTATAAAATATTTTCCAGCAACGAGTATTAAAATACTTTTCCATAAAACTACATGAGTGCTGAAAAGATTAAGAG
>JBDTYU010000190.1:0-1922 GCA_040005535.1 Ginsengibacter sp.
TTCCATAAAATATTATGCTTGCCTTGCTTTATTTTTTCAATGTATGTTTTAAAATCTTCATAGTCTCTTATGGGAACATTTTTTACAAAATCACTATGGCTTTTAATTTTATCAAAGGAGTGTTCTTTTCCAAATTCAGTTTTCAATCCTGTCTTTATCAATGATTGAAAGATAAGTTCCTGATCTGCTGAAGCAGTAAGTATAGATTTTCGGATTTGTTTGGATATGTAGATGGCAAAGGGCTTTGCCAAAAATGATTTTATCTTCATCTTTTTATCTCTATACTTGAGGCTGCAAATTACATAGAAATGATTGAAAGTTCATGTGAATTAATAACAGTTACATGGCCATTCATGGTCAAGATCAATACAGGTAATTACAACAAGCCCATCATCTTCAGGCGCTACAACTACTCTCAAATGCTGATGCTCGTTACTATAGCCCTCAAGCGCATAAGTATCGTCACCTTTATTGCTGTGGCCACTCTTAGAATAATTAACATTACCATCGTGTATAATCTCTTTTATTTCGTATGAAGTAATATGCCTGCAGTCCATACGGCACTTTGCATGCCTGGTTAATATGAGATGATTTGTATCGCGGAATAAATTTTCATTTGCAGAAGATTTAAAAGAGTTATTTCTTTTACTTAACCATATTCCAAATATTAAAATTATTATGAAGGCAATTACAATGAAATATGTTTTATTCATAAATCAAATATAGTTGAGTGTGTAGTAAAGCTTGCAGGATTTAGCAATAAGTATTCTCTGTACCGGCGATTTAGTTACACCGGTCAGGACGTATTGGTTCAATAAGTGGCAAAAAAACATTTTGCAGATGTAGCAGGGTCCTTGTAGTTTTTTGTATAGTAAAGCTCCGGTTCGGATACAGAAAGGAAGAAAGAGCATTTAAAAGTGGAAAAGAATTAGTCTAAATAATAAGAATAAAAATTATTCCTCTAATAGCAGAATATAGTAATGAAAAAACCAACAATTAATTTATTACTAACCGAAATATCTTTTGTAGTTTTTGCCGTTATTCATAAAAAGCGAAACGCTAAAACCGGAGAAGCAGGATTAGGGGAAAATAATGCAGGTTAAAAAAACTTCGTGAACGCTAATGCAACTACAACTACCACTAATACAATTATATTTTGTTGCCTGGTCAATCGGTAACATTTTCCACAATACAATTTCAAAAACATTATTGCATATTTTTGTTATTATGCCAGTTAGCAAATCAGTTGCATTACATACATTAGGATGTAAACTTAATTATTCTGAAACATCAGCTATTGAAAGGCTGTTACAGAATGATGGTTTTGTAAAAAAAGATTTTACTGAAGAAGCTGACGTATATGTAATCAATACCTGCTCGGTTACTGAAAATGCTGATAAAGAATGCCGGCAACTTGTAAGAAGAATACAACGAAAATCGCCACAGGCACTGGTTGTAATCACTGGTTGCTATGCACAATTAAAGCCAAAGGAAATAGCCGCAATTGAGGGTGTTGACCTGGTGTTGGGTGCAGCAGAAAAATTTAATATTACTACACATCTGCGGCAACTCACAAAAGGCAACAGCGCCAGGATATGCAGTTGCGATATTGAAGAAGTGAATGGCTTTCATTCATCGTTTTCAATTAACACACGAACCAGAACTTTTTTAAAAGTACAGGATGGCTGCGATTACAATTGTTCATTCTGCACCATACCAATGGCCCGCGGAAAAAGCAGGAGTAACTCAATAGAAAATGTTATAGCTGAAATAAAAAAAATTGCACAAGCCGGTGTAAAAGAAATTGTACTTACAGGAATCAATCTCGGTGATTTTGGTAAAGATGATATGGGTAAAAAAACAGGTGAGGATTTTTATGAATTGCTACGGGCTATCGAAAAGAATGATGGGGTTGAACGATA
>JBDTYU010000191.1:0-2773 GCA_040005535.1 Ginsengibacter sp.
TTACATCTGCACCCGGATGAACAATAAAATCATATTTTAAATTACTGCCACCATCGGAATAATAACGAACATCTATACCCGGATAAAGATCTTTATAAGTAATTCCTTTAAAAATTCTGCAATCAGATGCCCACTTACTTTTATCATTGCCAATAAAATAATTATTTATAGTTGGCATGGGTTTATCAGGAAGTATTTGTGGCTGTTGAGCATTTACGAATTTTACACTGTAAGCATGAGAACGCAATTTGGTTTTTACTTCCTGCTTTAAAGTAATGCCGGTAGATTCCTTATGCCGTTTCTCTTTTATATTTTCTACATCGTCGGGATTGTATTGAGCAACGGTAAATCCATTTTGTTGAAGATAAAAAGCACCGCTGCCAGCCAGGCTCATGAATTTTACTTCACTGTTCCACTGGCCTTTATTCTCAATAAATTCGATTTGTGAGAATGAATTTCCAACAACAAAAAAAGTTGTGATTGTTAGCAAAATAAAGTACGGAAGGTGCTTAACTATTCTCAACGCAATATATTTTTTATGACGACTGTGTAAGAAGAAATTTTAACCAACAAGAAATTTTCATAAGTAATCAAAACTAAATTTACGAAACAATTTTATCAGAAGTTTGGAAATTAAAACTCATTCGTTTTATTTAATACGTAATTAACAATGTATTTATTTTATCCTTATGAAATTTTACTCCATATAGTTTTTCCTTTTTGAAAGGATAAGAAATTTTTGAGGCAATTATGTTCCGCTAACAATAGTTGCGGATCATTATCAATAATTTTTTCAGCAGTTATCCTGGCCGCTTCAAGAATTTTTTTATCTTCAATAATATTGGCCAGCTTAAAATTTAGAATGCCACTCTGCTTTGTCCCTTCAATATCTCCCGGCCCGCGAATTTCAAGATCCTTTTCCGCTATTTTAAAGCCATCATTTGTTGCACATAATATTTTGAGTCGTTGTTTTGCATCTGCGGAGAGTTTTATTTTGGTAAGTAAAACACAATAACTTTTTTCACTTCCCCTGCCTACTCTGCCTCTTAACTGATGTAACTGCGGAAGGCCGAATTTTTCAGCGCTTTCTATCAACATTACACTTGCATTGGGAATATTTACGCCTACCTCAATCACAGTAGTTGACACCATAATTTGAGTATCCCCCTTTACAAAACGATTCATGTTAACCTGCTTTTGAACTGACTTTTGACGTCCATGCACCATACTTATATAAAATTCAGGTTCTGGAAAAAATGCTTTTACTTCTTCATAGCCTTTCATAAGGTTTTCAAAATCGAGCTTTACTGATTCTTCAATAAGCGGGTAAATTATGTAAGCCTGTCTTCCCTTCTTAATTTCACTTTTTATAAAATCCATAACCTGGGGACGGGCATATTCCATTCTATGTACAGTCGTTACCAATTTTCTGCCAGGTGGCATTTCATCCATAATACTATAATCAAGATCTCCATAAGCTGTGAGAGCAAGTGTACGTGGAATAGGGGTAGCTGTCATTACCAATACATGAGGATTTATTTCGTTTTTTTTCCAAAGCTTTGCCCTTTGTGCTACACCAAATCTGTGCTGTTCATCAACTATGGCAAGCCCCAGGTTTTTGAATTGTACAACATCTTCTATTAAGGCGTGCGTACCTGTTAATATCGTTACTTCGCCATTTGCGGTTGCCTCCAATATTTCCCTTTTTTCTTTTGCAGAAGAAGAGCCTGTAAGAATTCTTACTTTAATGGGAATATTTTGAAGAAGGGATTGTAAGCTTTCATAATGCTGGCGGGCCAGTATTTCTGTTGGGGCCATAAAGCAGCTTTGATAACCATTATCAGCTGCTATAAGCATACTCATCAAAGCAACTATTGTTTTGCCACTTCCTACATCGCCCTGTAATAGGCGATTCATTTGCTTTCCACTTCCAATATCTTTTCTTATTTCTTTAAGAACTCTTTTTTGTGCGGATGTTAATTCAAATGGAAGGTTATCATTATAAAACTCATTGAAATAATTACCAACTTTATTAAAAACTAATCCTTTTGAAAATGAATGTCTCTTATAACGGAGGAGGCCTAAACGAAGTTGTGAAATAAAGAGCTCTTCAAATTTCAGGCGCCTTACCGCTTCTGCATATTCATTCGTGTTGGAAGGAAAATGTATCTGCATAAAGGCATTATATCTTTTTACAAGATGATATTGCAAAAGAACAGATGAAGGAAGATTTTCAGGAATATCTTTTTCATTAAGCAATTGTAACAATGTGGAAGTAAGCTTTGCTATCTGCCTTCCACCCATATTTCTCATTTTTAATTTTTCGGTACTTGGATAAACCGGTTCCAAAAAAAAATTTGTTTCAGTATTTGTTTCTATTATTTCCTCAATTTCAGGATGAGTTATTTGCAGGGTGTTCATAAAATATCCTGCCCTCCCGAAAACACGATACTTTCTACCGATGTGTAAAGTTTTCTGTATCCAATTAATAGCCTGAAACCAGACTAATTCAAGTTCACCGGTTTCATCATACAAACTTGCCACAAGCCGTCTTCCGGTTTTTTGGCCGCGAATTTCGAGAGTTGTAATTTTCCCTGAGACCTGTACATAATCTGTTTCAGAATTAATATGGCTTATTGAAGTTGTTTGTGTCTTATCAATATGCCGGAAAGGAAAATATTCAAGCAGGTCGTTAAATGTAAAGATGCCTGCCTCCTTCTTTAAAAGATCTGCTTTCTGAGGACCAACACCCTTCAAATATTCAATAGGGCTG
>JBDTYU010000192.1:0-12047 GCA_040005535.1 Ginsengibacter sp.
TAATAAAATTTCATGGAATGTACCAGCAGGATGATCGGGACCGCCGTGATGAAAGAGCAGAAAAGAAACTGGAACGCCTGTTTTCATTTATGATAAGGCTTCGCTTGCCCGGTGGTTTTTTAACTTCAGAGCAATGGATTGCTGCACATGAAATTGCAGGTGAGAATTCAACTGGTGTTATCAAAATCACAACAAGGCAAACGATACAATTGCATGGAATTTTGAAATCAAAAATAAAACCAACTATCCGGGAATTTAATAAATCAAAGTTGGATTCTATAGCAACTTGTGGTGATATTAATCGTAATGTAATGTGCAGCGCACATCCCGGGCAGTCATCTATACACCAGGAAATTTTTGCTTACGCAGATAAGATAAGTGAAATGCTCATGCCTAAAACGAGAGCTTATTACGAGATATGGCTCGATGAAGAAAAAATATTAGATAAGAAAGATGAAGAAGATCCATTATACCAGGATAGGTATATGCCCCGCAAATTTAAAATAGCCATTGCAATTCCTCCTAACAACGATATAGATGTATTTACAAATGATATTGGCCTTATAGCAATTATAGAAAATAATAATTTACTTGGTTTCAATATTGCCATTGGCGGAGGGCTATCTACTACTCACGGTAATGCACAAACGTATCCAAGGTTAGGAACGGTAATTGGCTTTGCTGATGACCAGGAAAAAATTTTAAAGGTAATTTATGAGATCCTCACTGTACAAAGAGATTTTGGCAACAGGAGCGATCGCAAATTTGCCCGGCTTAAATATACCGTTGACAAATTAGGAGTAGAAAAATTTAAAGAAGAAGTTGAAAAGAGATTAAATTTCAAATTAGAAAAGGAAAGGCCTTATGCATTTAATGACCGCAGTGATTATTATGGCTGGTATAAAAATGATGAAGGCAAATGGTATTACACTGTGTTTGTTGAAAACGGAAGAATATTGGACGATGAACAGGTTGCATTAAAATCTGCATTGCTTGAAGTTGCTAAAACCGGTGCCGTCAATTTTCGTTTTACCGGTAATCAAAATATTATTATTAGTGATGTAGCTGCAAAAGATAAAGATGCCATCAACCGCCTGTTAGAACAATTTAAAATTGTTAAACATACTGATAAAGCATCTTCCATCCGCAAAAATGCAATGGCCTGTGTTGCATTGCCCACCTGCCCTTTAGCGCTTGCAGAAGCACAACGCTATATGCCTTCACTTCTTACTAAGATTGAATCTTTACTTGCGAAAAATAATTTAAGTAATGAAGATATAATTATAAGAATGACCGGTTGTCCCAATGGTTGTGCAAGATCTTATGTAGCAGAGATAGGCTTTGTTGGAACATCAATGGGAAGGTATAATCTGCATTTGGGCGGCGATCATGAGGGGCTTCGGTTAAATAAAGTATATAAAGAAAGCTTAGATGAAGATGCAATACTCTATGAACTTGATGTATTATTTGCAGACTTTAAAAATGAAAGAAAGGAAAATGAAAAGTTTGGAGATTTTTCATTTAGAAAAAAATTCAATTAACTAAAAAGTGATTACAGGAAAACATATAGCTTTTATAATTTTGTTGATGCCTGCTATTGTAAAGGCTCAGCATACAACACGGCATTATAATGTACTTTGGGTAGCTTATAACAATACGCTGCACTTTAATACAAAATGGTCATTAGTAAATGATGCACAGGTGAGAACAACTGACTGGGCTAATAAATGGTTGCTATATGCAGTAAGATCCGGCTTAAGTTATAATGTGAATAAACGTCTTGCCTTTACCAGTGGGTTTACCCTCTTCCGTACCGCACAGTATAATGGAAAAGATTTCTTTTTTAAAAACGAATGGAGGCCATACGAAGAAGTATCTTATAATCTTGTTTTAAACAGAACAAATTTTTATCAGCGCTTACGAACAGAACAGCGTTTTCTGCAACAAACCGCAAACAATAAAAAAACCAACGATTATACATATATATTTCGCTTACGCTATCGCTTCGAATGGCAGTTCCCTTTAAAAGAAAATATAAAATTATTAGTAGGGAATGAGGTTTTCATTAACCCGGGTTATATAAATAATACTTTGTTTTTTGATCAAAACAGAACCTTCGCCGGATTAAATTTCAAATTAAATTCTCATTCAGTTTTACAAAGTCAATACATTAAAATATTTCAATGGCGCAGCACTGCTTCTGTACTGGAAGATCAAAATGTAATTCGTATAAATTTTGTTCAGCAATTCAATTTAAAAAGAAGTTATGATGCAAAATAAAACACATGATCTTGCAGAAGAACTGACTGTATCAATTAAAAATGATAATAACTTGTTCCCCGTTTTTTTAAAGCTTGAAAATTTACGGCTGTTGATTATTGGCGGTGGTAACGTAGGCCTCGAAAAATTACAGGCGGTTATAAAAAATTCTCCTGCTACTTCAATCAGCATAATAGGGCTTGACATTCATGAGAAAATTTATGAACTGGCTAAAGAAAATTCTAATATTTTAATTGATCAAAAGCCTTATTCCATAAGTGATTTGGAGAATGCCGATATTATTATTGTGGCAGTTAATAATATAAAAACCAGTAAACAAATACGTGACGATGCACATACTAAAGGGCTGTTGGTAAATGTGGCAGACAAGCCGGAGCTGTGTGATTTTTACTTGAGTTCTATTGTAAAAAAAGGAAATCTTAAGATTGCAATTTCTACAAATGGAAAATCACCAACGGTTGCCAAACGATTGAAAGAACAAATCAATGATCTGGTGCCCGATGAAATAGAAAACGTTTTGCAAAACATGCAGGTAATCAGGAAAGGAATGAATGGTGATTTTGCAGAAAAAGTAAAACAGTTAAATGAACTCACAAAAGTATTGGCAGCAAAACAAATTACATTAGATGAAGTAAATAAACCCGGAGAAAAAAAATGGCAACGGATTGTGCAGTGGATCTTATTGGCATTTTTATTTATGATACTGGGTCATGGAATTCTTTCTTATGTTCCTATCGGTTCCCTGATAGATGGATTTAAAACCATCCCTCAGTATATTGACACAAAATCTTTTTTGCTGATGTTGCTTACAGGTTTCATGGCGCAAATGGTTGATGGCTCATTAGGCATGGGATATGGAACTATATCAACAACATTTTTATTGGCAAACGGTGTCAATCCCGCTATTGTGAGCAGCCGTGTCCACACAGCCCGTGTTTTTTCAAGCGGTGTTTCAGGATACAGTCATCATCGCTTTGGTAACATCAATAAAAAATTGTTCAAGACTCTTGTAATTCCCGGAATTATTGGGGCAATTATCGGTGCAGCCTTATCTTTTTTTGGTCAGAAATATGCAACTTATGTTCGCATTCCTTTGTCGCTTTATACATTTTACCTGGGCTATTATATTATGCGTAAAGCATTTGAAAAATCAAGATACAAAGTAAAGGTTAAGCGTGCCGGATGGTTAGCATCTGCCGGGGGTTTTATGGATGCTTTTGCAGGTGGCGGATGGGGTACATTAGTTACAAGCACCTTACTTTTTAAACGAAGAAGTCCGCGTTATGTGATTGGTTCTGTATGCCTGGCTGAATTTTTTGTTGTGCTTGTAAGCTCGATAACTTTTTTTATACTGCTAAAAAGTATTCCCCTTATTGATGTAGCAGGGCTTATAGTCGGTGGGCTTATTGCGGCGCCAATTGCTGCAAGATTAGTAGGAAAGCTGCCACTCAAGCCAACGTTTATTATAGTGGGCGTGTTTGTTATTTTAACCAGCTTAAATACTCTTTGGAAAGTGGTTGCACAATTATTATAACACCGCTATATGCAGTTTTTTAATTCTCAGCAACGTCTCACGCAGCGGACGTTGCGTTATTTTCATGCGACATGCAGGCCAGGACCATGTTTTGCAAACATTCAGACTGCTTAATGATTTAAAATACGCTGGTTATTTTATTCTTGATACAGTAAAATTCCAAACTAAGAAATTTTGATTTTAGTATTTATCAAAACCCACTTACTAATTTTTATTGCCGGGATTTCATATTTGAATAGATACAAGCATTTCATGACAAAAGAACGTGTTGGGAGATTCGAACTTTTGCAATGGGTGTAATATTGATAATATAAACATCGAGCTATTTAACAGGGTTGCTCTCACCCAAAGAATTATAGATTTTCTTTTTTAATTCTGTCCACTTTTTCATCAGCATCTTAAAAGATTGTTCTGCTTCCTTTGCTGCCGTAATAGTTTGTGAAGTTGCCGGAGCATCTGAATCCTGAAGAGTATTAAATACAGAACCTAACGATGCATTTATTTTAATAAAGTTTGCTTGTTCACTTCCTTGCGGAACAGTTTCCAAGCCGGCAGCCTGTTGGTCGTATTGATTAAGATCGATTATTGCTGCCCCTGTCGCACCCGGTAATCTTCCTTTTATTTTTGTGCGCAGATTATGAAGATCATTTAACGCATTCAAAGTTTGCAAACTATACTGATAGGCCATTAATGAAAGATCATGTTGCTGCTGCAGATCTTTCAAAGAAGTTTTCACTCTCGGATCTTTTTTTATGGTGAACGATTGAGTATGGCTTTTGCCCTGCCCGACTGCGTCATTCAGGCGGCCATCTGTAGTAAGCTTTGCAGTATAAGTGCCTGGCATTACCCAGGGAGATGTTTGAGCAGGCGCTGTATTTTTATAGATTGCACTGATCGGATAACTTGCAGGCACATTCAAAGGTGTATAATGCATGTCCCATACAAACCGGTGTGCGCCTGCTTCTGCAGAAAGTATTTGTTGCGGACGTATCCAATATAATGGAATATTAACGGGTGGAATTTTGTAGAGAGTATCATTGCTTGAAAAACGACGGACCAATTTTTTATTTGCATCAAAAATTTCAAGCACTACTTCTTTGTTCGATCTTTCTTTTAGGTAATAATCAATTATAGCGCCATCCGGTGGATTTTCTCCTGCAGGTTCTTCGTGGGGGAATGGAGTATCTGGCCACATACTCCAACGAACACGATAAGTATTGGCTGGCTTATAAAGAATTGTTGGTTGGTTGGTTGATTGATTTGAGATTTGTCTCAGCGGAGCCATGTCATCCAATATCCAAAAGCTTCTGCCATGCGTTCCTATAACCAGATCATCATCTTTAATAACAAGATCACGGATAGAGGTTGCGGGCATATTCAATCTTAACGATTGCCAATGCTCGCCATCATCAAAAGAAACATATACCGCTCTTTCACTTCCTGCAAACAATAATCCTTTACGAAGCGGATCTTCTCTAACAACATTTATTGGATCATCAGGCAAGCCATTCACAATTTCTTTCCACGTTGTTCCGCCATCATTTGTTTTATAAACATGAGGGTGCATATCATCAAGACGAATTCTATTCACTGCAGCATATGCAATGTTCACATCAAAATGACTTGCATCCATCAATGAAATTTTACTCCACGAAGTAATTGCAGAAGGTGTAACATTCTTCCATGTTTTGCCACCATTTTTTGTAAAATGAATTAATCCATCATCTGTTCCACACCAAATTGTATTTATATCTTTTGGCGATGGTGCAACCGTATAGATTACGCCACGTCTTGGCATTTTCTTTAGATCATCAGATGCATAAATTCCAACACTGCCAGGTATATCCCACCCGGTAGGTACGGTGTCTTTTGTAAGGTCCGGGCTTATCACTTGCCACGTTTTACCACCATCTAAAGTTTTGAACAACACATTTCCTGCAAAGAATAATGTTTTATTATCAACAGGCGAAAACAATACGGGTGCTGTTCTTAGAAAGCGATACTTTCCACTCCGTACAACTTCGGGTGAAATGTTTTGTACCTGCCCCGTTCGTTTATCAAACCTTGATATCTTTCCTCCATAGATAATGTTGGGGTCCAATGGATCTGCTGCAACATAACCATACTCTTCCGCACTTACAGGATGCCATTCATGAAAAGTAATTTGCCCGTCATTGCCACGAGATGCAATTCCAACCGAACCACTTTCCTGCTGACCACTGTAAACATTATATGGAAAAGCATTGTCTGTACTTACATGATACATTTGCCCGGTTGGCTGATTGTACCATGATGAAAAAGTTTGCCCTCCATTCACTGTGATGATAGCGCCCTGGTCACTGGCAATTAAAATGATGTCAGAATTATTTGGGTTGATCCAGATACGATGATAATCATCACCACCAGGCGCTCCACGAAATGCTTTCCATGTTTTGCCTCCATCAACAGACTTCCAGACAACAACGTCCGCACTATAAACAATGTCGGCATTATTTGGATCACATTTTACTTCTGCAAAATCACTTCCCCTTCCCCAAATTTTTTCATCACTTGTCATCAACGTCCACGATTCACCTGCATCGTTACTGCGATACAGTCCGCCATATTTTCCTGCATCAACCGTAGCATACATTCTGTTTGCATCAGAAGGCGCTATACAAAAACCAATTCTTCCCAAGCCTTGTTGTGTTGTTGGTAAGCCATTAGTTAATCTTTTCCATGTGGTTCCACCGTCGGTTGATTTGAACAATCCGCTTTCTGGTCCGTTCCATGCTCCGTTCTCCCATGGCCCTTGTCTTCCTGCCCACAGGTCTGCATAAATGATGTTCGAATTTTTCGGGTCGATGGTGACCTGAATGGCTCCGGTATTTTCATCTTTGTATAAAACCTTCTCCCACGTTTTTCCCCCATCAGTTGTTCTGTAAACCCCACGTTCTGTGTTCGGTCCATAAGGATGGCCGAGCGCTGCAACAAAAACCCTGTTTTCATTTTTAGGGTCTATAGCAAGTCCGCCAATTTGTTGCACATTATCTAACCCCCGTCCAACCGGGTCATCCGGGCTGGCAAGATGAGTCCATGTTTTACCTGCATCAGTTGATTTGTACATACCATTACCCACAGAAAGATCAGGCCGCTGTAAACCTTCGCCACTGCCAACATACACAACATTTGGGTTGGATGGTGATACAACAACATCACCAATAGAGCCAGTTGGCTGATCATCAAAAATCGGGAGCCATGTTCTCCCATAATCTGTGGTTTTCCATACGCCGCCATTATTTACTCCAATGTAAAATACATTCGGTTGTTGCGGTACACCAATAGCACCAACAGTTCTTCCACCCCTGTGTGGCCCAATCATTCGCCATTTCAAATTGTTTAGCAAGGAAGTATCATATGGCTGAGCAATGCTCTGGAACTGCATTTCATATAGAAATATGATTAGCAGAAAAAAATATTTTTTCATCTTGATTGCTTCAATATATGTTGAAGATAAAGAGAAAATGCTGCGGAAGAAACAATTACTGATGCAGGAATTTGATTGATAATACTATGAAGTACATAAAGGCGCAGCCAGATAAGATCTGCTTGTTAAATCAATTATCTTTTATATTAAAAAAAGCCGGGAGACCCAGGGTTATTTATCTTCTTTTAAAGAAATAAAAAGCCGCCTCAGTGATTATGAGGCGGATTTATCAATCAATATTTTTTAGCAAAGCTCAGCATTCCTGCCAACCCTTGCCGCCTTATTCTAGCCAGGGCATACCTTTTTTCTCCATACGCAATTATTTCATCAAACTTGCTTAATGCTAACTCTGAGGACATAAGAAATTCCCAAGCGGTATCAATGCCTGCTTTATTTCCGGTTCTTTTTCATACCACAGCAACGATTCCTTACCCAGTTTTTCTGATTTTACGAAGTCTTCATTAAAAAATGCCTTTCTATTTGAGATTTCCGGGAAAGGGATACTGCAATACCATGAATGTACTTTGTATTTTGGCTTCTTCATAGGCCAGGGTAACGTAATGTTCTGCCGAATCTTTTTGCCGAGTTATAATGTAGAAAAAGCTCAATTCATTAAGGTTGTCTTGCGGTGTCTTTTAATGACGGCAATATTTTTTTAAGACTGTCTATTTTTTGTTCAGGAATATTCTGGCAAAAAGCATTTGAAAATGCGAATAGAAATAGTATTATAAAAAAATTCTTTTTGATACTAATTTGTTTCAACAGTTTTAATTTGCCCTGCATCCTTTATGCTGATCTTTGGAATTACTTTTGTTACTTCAGCATTATCCTGTTATTTGCTTTAACTTTTTATTGCTTATTTATTATTTTTTATAAGTGCTTGTTCTCATAGGCATGACTAAAAGGTATAAAAAACACCAGACCTTTACAAGCCCTTTTAAAGCTAACTGCAGATTTATTATGAAACAACCTGAAATGAGCAGTTTGCATAATATAAGCTCAACGTTGCAGATCATATTGAACAGTTTGCATAATAACTTATCTCAAAAGATGCTTTGCTCCTGAGCCCATCATGAATTACATTTGCCAAAAATATTTATAAGATAGAGTTTAAGAAAGTAATACAAATTATGGAACAGCATCCAATCACAAAAGCAATTCGCACGCAAACAGAACGCACTAATGAAAGGGAACATTCCACCCCATTGTTTTTAACAAGCAGCTTTTGTTTTGATAATGCAGAAGATATGAGGGCCGCTTTTGCAGATGAAACTGATGATAATATTTACAGCCGTTTCAGCAACCCTACTGTAAATGAATTTATAGACAAAATGGTTGCATTGGAAGGCGCAGAAGCAGGCGTGGCAACATCTACAGGTATGAGTGCTGTATTTGCAACTTTTATGGCCCTCTTAAAAAGTGGCGATCATCTTTTATCGTGTGATGCTGTTTTCGGTAGTACACATAACATCATTAAAAAATATTTACCCAACTATGGAATTGAATGTACGTATGTAAGCGCTGATAAACCGGAAGAATGGGAAGCTGCAATTCGTCCTAACACTAAAATGATTTTTTTAGAAACACCTACCAATCCGGGGCTTGATGTTATTGATCTTGAGTTTGTATCTGCGCTTGCAAAGAAACACAAGCTTATTTTAAATGTTGACAATTGCTTTGCAACTCCTGTAAACCAACGACCCATTGATTTTGGTGCACACCTTGTTTTACATTCTGCAACAAAGTGGATTGACGGACAGGGAAGAGTTTTGGGTGGCGTGATCGTTGGCGATAAAAATTTAATTTATGATATTTATATGTTCTGCCGGAACACAGGCCCGTCTTTATCTCCATTCAATGCATGGGTGCTGAGTAAGAGCCTGGAAACATTGGATGTGCGTATGGAGCGTCATGCAAAAAATGCATTACAAATTTCAACAGCATTAGAAAATCATCCCAAAATATCCTGGTTAAAATATCCGTTTTTAAAAAGCCATCCGCAATATAATATTGCCATTAAACAAATGAAAAATGGTGGTGGCATTTTTTGTTTTGACTTGAAAGGTGGTTTGGATAGCGGTAAAAAATTTTTAAACAGTTTGAAAATGCTGACCCTCACTGCAAACCTGGGAGATTCAAGAAGCATTGCTTCTCACCCGGCAAGCACCACGCATAGCAAGCTTACTGAAGAAGAAAGATTGAAAGTGAATATAACGCCAGGGCTTATACGCATTTCTGTTGGACTCGAATATGCAGATGATATCCTTAATGATATTTTACAGGCATTAGAAAAATGCTAAGGCCTCACCCCTCCCGATAGCTATCGGAACTTCCGAAGGAGAGAGACAAAACGTATAAGTTATGCTGAATGTAAAAATATTTCTGCAGGCAGTTGAAAATAATCTTTTAACCGCTGTGCCATTTTCAGTGTTATTTCCCGTCTTCCGGAAAGGATAGATGATATATGTCCTTTTGAACCTATTATGGATTCAAGGTCTTTAGCTTTCATGCCTTGTTCATCCATTTTCATCTTTATTACTTCTATGGGATTTACTTTTGGTAAGTGTATATGTTTGTCTTCATAGTGCTTTACCAAAAGTAACAATAAAGCCAATTCATCCGCTTCAGGTGTGCCTTCTTTGAATTGAAAAATATGTATTGTTCTTTTAATTGCTTTTTGGTACGCTGCTTCAGTTTTTATTACTTTCCAGTTCATTATCGTTTTGCTTTATATTTTAAAATATTGAAATCAAATTTAATGGTTGCTGCATTTATTTTATCATAGCTTTTATGTGTTCCGAACCATATGATGTAAGCGGCTAACTGTTTAAAATTTACGGAAACAATTAATCTGTAATCATTCCCTTTAATATTAAAAATAACCCTGCTGTTCGACACGATACTTGCATTCTTATGTATAGCTTTTAGTTCATTAAAATTATTAAATTCCTGTTTTAAAAATTCGTTGTACCATGCTAATAGTGGTGTTTTTGCAAGTGGATATTTATCTATGTAAAATAATATAGAACGTTTTACAATTATATTCATACCCAAAAATAGAATAAAGTTTTCAAAATGAAAACTTTATTCTAAAATCAATTTTCTTTCTCAACAATTCAATGGAAAGATTGCATCAAAGTACTGCGGTGTTTAAAATTTTACTTACACCAAATATCCAAATGCATTATCATCTTTCTTAAGTTCAGTATAATTCACGTGATACTCGTCGAGTTTTTTCAGCAACGATTCATAATCTTTTTTTGATTGCAGCTCAATACCTACAAGCGCAGGCCCTGATTCTTTATTATGTTTATGAATGTATTCAAACCTTGCTATATCATCATTAGGGCCAAGTATATGATTCACAAATTCTTTCAACGCTCCAGGTCTTTGTGCAAAACGGACGAGAAAATAATGTTTCAACCCTTCATACTGTAAAGAGCGCTCTTTAATTTCCTGCATCCTGTCAATATCATTATTTCCTCCGCTTAGAATGCATACAATATTTTTACCTCTTATCACATCTGCATAATCATCAAGCGCAGCAATAGACAAAGCGCCTGCCGGCTCAGCAACAATTGCATCTTCATTATACAATTTCAAAATAGCCGAACAAACTTTTCCTTCAGGAACCAAATGCAAATCATCCAGCACATCTTTACAAATAGAAAAAGTTATATCACCTGCTCTCTTTACGGAAGCACCATCAACAAACTGGTCTATATTATTTAATGTAACAGGTTGTCCTGCCTTTAATGCCTCGTACATGGATGGTGCACCTTCTGGTTCTATTCCAATAATTTTTGTAAGTGGGGAGAATGTTTTAAAATAAGATCCTACACCTGCACTTAAGCCGCCACCGCCAACGGGTACAAATAAATAATCAACCTGGGATTGTTCTTCTAATATTTCAACGCCTACTGTACCTTGTCCTTCTATAATTTTATAATCATCAAACGGAGGAATAAAAGCCATCTCATTTTCTTCTGTATATTTTTTTGCAGCAACCGCACATTCATCATAAGTATCGCCGGTTAACTTTACTTCAATAAATTCTTCGCCAAACATTTTTGTTTGTGATACTTTTTGATTGGGCGTGATGATCGGCATAAACACAACGCCTTTGCAGGCAAGCTTTTTACAGGAGTAAGCAAAACCCTGTGCATGATTACCTGCGCTTGCACACACTACCCCACGTTGCAGTTGTTCCTGCGATAAATTGCTCATCATGTTATAAGCGCCCCGTAATTTATAAGAACGCACTACCTGCAAATCTTCTCTTTTCAAAAAAATATTGCATTGATACTTCCTGGATAAATTATGGTTAAGCGCAAGCGGTGTCCTGTTCACTATTTTTTTCAAGCGCTCTGCTGCACCATGAAAATCAAGGGTCAAACTGTTACTTGCTTTTCCACTAATTTGTTCTTTATTCTTTGTTAACTGAGTCATTAAATTAGTTTATACTTTTTCTTTTTCTAATTTTGAAAAATCTTTCTCAGACTCACCCTTATGCGTAGACGCTGTTTTTGGGGATTGATTTTCAGGACGTAAACTTCTTACTGTTTTACCGGCCTGCCACAATTCACTGTCACGTAATTCTTTTAATTCTACCTCCAGCTTTTCCCTGTAATCTGCTTTGCTGTTGCTTGCAATGGAACGGCCAGCTTCTCTGCCTGCTTCCACTTCTTCATACAATTCAGTAAACACGGGCAAAGTAGCATCACGAAATTTTTTCCACCAGTCTAATGCACCACGCTGTGCTGTAGT
>JBDTYU010000193.1:0-3111 GCA_040005535.1 Ginsengibacter sp.
CGGCTTTGAACCTTTAAATCTCATCAAGTATTTTTTTCCAATTATTTTTATAAACGGGATAACTGAACTTTTCCATCACCAGCTCACGGTCAGGCATAAACGCTTTTACATTAGTTATAATCTTTTGAATTGCTGTTGTAATATTTTCCTGGCTGCTGAGATCTATGAGTGTTCCCAGGCTATTTCCGTATGTGTTATCGGTAATACTATGACCTTTTCCTGCAATTACCGGCTTGTTATAATACAATGCCTCTATAAACGGAAACCCAAAACCTTCTTTTTCATTGGGTATGATATATAGATCGGCCATATTATAATAATCTGCCAGCACACCATTTGGCACAAATCCTGTAAAGATTACGTGATCCTCGATTCCAAGGTCATTGATTACACTATCAAGGCGAACTTTTTCTGCATCATCATATTTACCTACAAATAAGTATTTTACATTCGGAAATAAAGCATGGAGCTTTTTAACAGCAATCAGGACTTTATCATACCCCGTACTTTTTTCTTTTGAAAGCTGGCTCATGGTCATGAGGACGAAATCATTTTCTGCAATTCCATAAATGCTTCTGCATTCGGTCCTTCTTGATTTATCTGCAAGGGGAGGTAAAAAAGGATCCAAACAATTGTTAAGCACACAACATTTTTCTTCGGGAATATTATATAAAACTTTTATTTTTTCTTTAATGAAGTCACTCCCGGATATAATGAGGTCAATCCTTTGCAAAATTTTCTTTTTACTAAGTGAAAGTGGCTTCCCTGTTTCAATACCATTCGCTAATAAAACAACTTTTGTTTTAGATGAAAATAATTTTATAAGATAAGCAGGTAATAATAAATTGATATGGCTTAACACCACCACCCTGCTTTTAATACCTTCCCGCAAACTCCTGATCACAAATCCAATTTTTGCCCCGGCAAATCCTTTAAAAATATGAGATGGAAGATACGGTTGTGTATCTATGTTTTTGGCGTCATATAATGAATACATTGTAAATTCTTCCCTGGAAGTTATCGTGTACTCATACATTGCCCTACCCGCAACACGACATATTTTTTCGATTCCACCGGTAGCTGAGAAAGCTTTTAAAGTAAGAAAGAGGATTTTCAAGATAAGGCATTATTTCACGCAAAGGAGCAAAGTTCAAAGTAAGGGTTTAAATTCCCAACCTTCAACCCATCAGCCATCAACCAATTGCATACTTGTCATAATTTTCTACAAAATCTTCGTAGGTCTTTCTGATGCCATCTTCGAGAGTGATAGAAGGATGCCAGCCTAAAGAATTGAGTTTATTTACATCCATCACTTTACGCATAGTTCCATCAGGTTTGGATGTATCAAATTCTAATCTTCCATTATACCCAATGATATTTTTTATTGAAGCTGCTAACTCTGCAATTGATTCATCTTTACCGAATCCTACATTGATAATTTCAGGATCTGCATAATTTTCCATAAGAAAATAACATGCTTCTGCAGCATCATCAACATGCAAAAATTCACGCTTAGGATTGCCGGTACCCCATACAGTTACTGTTTTTTCGTCTTTGATTTTTGCTTCATGAATTTTACGGATCAATGCCGGTAACACATGTGAATGATGCAGATTGTAATTGTCGCCCATGCCATATAAATTGGTAGGCATTACGCTAATGAAATTGCAGCCGTATTGTTTACGGTACGCCTGGCACATTTTAATTCCAGCAATTTTTGCAACTGCATACGCATCATTGGTAGGTTCCAAAAGCCCTGTAAGAAGGTATTCTTCTTTTATAGGTTGTGCAGCATTTTTAGGATAAATGCAACTGCTGCCCAGGAACAATAATTTTTTTACCCCGGTTCTCCAGGCTTCGTGAATAATATTATTTTGTATGCAAAGATTATCGTAAATAAAATCTGCCGGATATGAATCATTGGCCAGGATGCCGCCTACTTTAGCGGCAGCAAGAAATATATATTCCGGTCTTTCCTTTTCAAAGAAATCTTTCACAAGGCTATGCTCGCGGAGGTCTAATTGTTTTGATGACCGGGTGATAATATTTGTATATCCCCTCTTTTGTAATAACCGAAGAATGGCGCTGCCAACCAACCCGGAGTGACCGGCAACGTAGACAGTTGCGTTTTTATTTGTAGAGAATGACAAGAGTTATAAGTTATAAGTTATGTTGAAAAGTTCAAAGTTCGAAAATGATAATTACCAGTTAAATGCTGATGGCTTAAAGTTGCAAAAGGCCATGAACCATTTACTATCAACTATCAATTAATTCAAGGTTCTTCTTATCGAAATGTGCACTGAGTTGAATATCCAATGCATCGATTTTTACAACTGCACGATTGCCGAATACTTCAATTACGATGCCTTCGTAATTCATGAGAACACCCTGGGTTATTCTGACTGTATTGTTTACAACAAACCCTTTTTGCTCCACATGCACATCCTGAAATTCATGCAGAAATTTTCTTATCAGGTTAATTTCTTCTTCGCGTATAGTGGCAGGTTCTCCAAGCCAATGAACAAAATTGAGAATGCCATTAATTTTTTTTATCTCCCATTTTTTGACCTCACCGGGTTTCACAAACACATAGCCTTTAAAAACAGGCTCCAGAACCACTTTTTTTCTGTCGCTCCATTGCCGGGTGACTTTATTAAGCGGACAGTAATGTTCTATACCTTTAGCAAGAAGCAGCTCTGCAACTTTTTTCTCCCACCGCGGACGGGTATATACTGCGTACCAGGTTTTCAAATTTTAATTTTTAAAAAAATTTATATTAAATGCGCACATAGCTTCGCTTGCCTCAGTCACATTCAAAACTGAATTAAAAACTTTATATATATAATTTCGGCCTTATTATTTACGGAAAAGTTTTTTTAAAACAGACCGGATCCCCATCTTCTCTTCAATATAATAACCGCCGCCATATTCTCCACCATAACCATAACCGTAACCATAGCCGTAACCATACCCATTTCCATAACCACCAAACCCATAGCCATAAATATGAAATCCTCTAGGCTTTAAGCCATTAAAGATTGCACACATATTTTTAAATTTTTTCTGTTTGTTCAATCCATCAATCATCGTAAGAAAAACCCGGGGTGTTAC
>JBDTYU010000194.1:0-2340 GCA_040005535.1 Ginsengibacter sp.
TGATAAATGAGCGCTTCCATTTTTGTATAAACATCTTTTTTATCGGGCAAATAATATTCAGGAACATCTGCATGAAATACCTCTGCTTCTGCACCTTTAAATTCCTGTACCTTTTTATACGCGTCTTTTATTAATGATAAACTTTGCCACATTTCCTGGTCACGAACCAAAAATCTATCGTAACAATCTCCGGTAGAACCAACCGGAATTGTAAAATCAAAATCGTCATAGCTACTGTAAGGTGTATGTACACGTACGTCATAATCTACACCTGCAGCACGAAGATTAGGGCCGGTAAATCCATAATTCAATGCACGCTCCGCAGATATAGGACCCACACCAATTGTGCGTTCCATAAAAATACGATTTCGCATAAAAAGATTATCAAACTCAGTTAAAACAATTGGCCACTCTTTTATAAATTTTTCAAGTTTTTGAAAAGCGGCATTGGTAAAATTTCTTTCGAAACCTCCTATACGCCCAATGTTAGTTGTAAGACGGGAACCACATATTTCTTCATATATTTCATAAATAAGCTCACGATATTGCATTACATAAAGAAATCCTGTGTAAGCACCGGAATCAACACCTACAATAGAATTACAAATAAGATGATCGGAAATGCGGGCAAGTTCCATAATAATTATCCGCAGATAATCTACACGCTTGGGCGTTTTTACACCGAGCAATCTCTCGCAGGTTAGGTGCCATCCCATATTATTAATAGGTGATGAGCAATAATTCATGCGATCAGTAAGAGGAGTAATTTGGTATAAAGGCCTGTGCTCAGCTATTTTTTCGAATGCACGATGAATGTAACCAACTGTTTGAACGGCTCCTACAATTCTTTCACCATCAAGTTCTATAATATTTTGAAATACTCCGTGAGTAGCAGGATGTGTAGGCCCAAGATTAAGCGTTGTAGTTTGCTTTTCAAGGCTTCCTTCAGACAATTTTACATGTTCGCTCATCTTTACCTGTTTCTTGTATCCTTTTTTATATTTGCTTTTTATTTTTTCTTACACTTTATCTTCCGAACATTTCATCATCTTTATCAAGCCTGGTTTGATCTTCCAATGGAAATTCTTTTCGCATGGGAAAATATTCCATATCATCTACATTCAAAATACGTTTAAGGTTAGGATGCCCAATAAAATTTACACCATAAAAATCATAGGTTTCCCGTTCCATCCAGTTCGCCGCAGCATACAATGCTGTTACACTGAAAACATCAGGCTTTTTTATATCAGTAAACACTTTAAAACGAATGCGAATATTGTCAACAAGATTATGAAGATGATACACAACACCAATTTCTTCCCCAACTCTCTCCGGATAGTGAACCGCACATAAATCAGTTAAGAACCGAAATTTTAAATCATCGCTATCATAGAGAAACTGGAGTACTTTGAGATTGAAATTTTTGGAAGATGTAAAGGTAAGCATACCATACGGCTCTTCCCATCCGGTAAGTTCATCACCAAATTTATCTGTGAGTTTTTGTTTTATTATTTCAGTAGTTAAAGCCATATGTAAAAATTAAAAACGTAAACCGTAAAAGATAAACTTCACTTATAAATTTTCATTTTACATTTTATTGTATTCCATAACTATTCATCAGTTCCTGATATCGTTTTGAATTTCTTCTTCGCAGATCTTCTTTACCTACTAAATCCTGAACTTTCATAAAACCATCCAATACCGCTTCAGGACGGGGAGGGCAACCGGGTACATATACATCCACAGGAATTATCTGGTCAATTCCCTGCAATACTGAATAGGTATCGAATATACCACCGCTGCTTGCGCAGGCACCCATCGCCAATACCCAGCGTGGCTCTGCCATCTGGAGGTAAACCTGTTTTACTATAGGAGCCATTTTTTTTGCAATGGTTCCCATAACCATTAGCAAGTCGCACTGGCGCGGGGAAAAGCTTACTCTTTCTGAACCAAACCTTGCAAGGTCATAGTGTGAACCCATTAAAGCCATGAACTCAATACCACAGCAGCTGGTAGCAAAAGGTAACGGCCATATAGAATTTTTTCTTGCGAGCCCAACCACGTCACTCAATTTAGAAGCGAAAAAACCTTCACCGGTAAATCCTTCCGGAGCTTCTCCTATTGAGATTGGCGTTTCAAGAGGTTTTTGAGTTAAGTTATATTGAACAGGACGAGCCATTTTAATTTTATAATTTGCTAATTAGCTAATGTGCTAATTAAGATTTTATTTTTACGTATTTAATAAGTCGGGTACTCTTTAAATTGTTATTCAACTATCAATTATCACATCATGAAATTAGCACATTAGCTAATTAGCACATTGGCTTTACTCTTCCCATT
>JBDTYU010000195.1:0-7685 GCA_040005535.1 Ginsengibacter sp.
GGTGGCGCACATGCTGATAATAAAATAGATTTCCAGGAATTTATGGTAATGCCTGTAGGAGCATCTTCCTTTAGTGAAGCTTTACAATGGGGAGTTGAAATTTTTCATGCCTTAAAATCGGTTCTTAAAAAGAAAGGTTACAGCACGAATGTTGGCGATGAAGGTGGTTTTGCGCCCAACATACAGAGCAATGAAGAAGCTATTGAAACAGTACTTACTGCAATAGATAAAGCAGGCTTTAAAGCAGGGTCAGAGGTAGGCATAGCAATGGATCCTGCAGTTAGCGAAATGTTTGATGCAGATAAAAAAGTTTATCATTTTCATAAATCAGATGGTAAAAAATTAAGCATTGAAAACATGGTGGGTTTTTGGGAAAGCTGGGTTAAACAATATCCAATAATTTCTATTGAGGATGGAATGGCAGAAGATGATTGGGAAGGGTGGAAAATGCTTACTGAAAAACTTAATAAAAAAATTCAATTGGTAGGTGATGATCTTTTTGTTACTAATGTAAAAAGGCTTCAGAAAGGAATTGATGAAAAAATTGCCAATGCGCTTCTTGTAAAAGTAAACCAGATAGGCACACTAACGGAGACTATAAACGCAGTTTCCATGGCACAAAATAACGGGTACAATACTATAATGAGTCATAGAAGTGGTGAAACAGAAGATACCACTATTGCCGACCTGGCAGTTGCTTTAAATTGCGGACAAATTAAAACAGGCTCCGCAAGCCGTACAGATCGTATTGCTAAATATAACCAGCTGCTGCGTATTGAAGAAATTTTAGCCGAAAGTGCGGTTTTTCCAAAAGGAAAAATTAAATTTGGAAGATAAGCCGTCGCTCATAATACAATAAAAAGGAGCCTGAACAAAGTTTTAACATAACAACAAAATCAACTAAAAACGAAAAGCAAGAGTTCCATTTGAAAAAATGTTTAAGCTAAAATCAATATTTACTAATAAATACCTAATAACAGGCATAGCTTTTGGGGTATGGATGACTTTCTTTGACAGAAATGATATACCATTACAATTAAAGAGGATTTATGAGCTTGATAAGCTTCAGGAAAGTGAAAAGATAATGAACAAGCAAATTACAGATACTAAGGAGGAGTTAGGATTATTAAAAACTAATCCTCAAACTCTTGAAAAATACGCCAGGGAAAAGTATATGATGAAAAAAGAGAACGAAGATCTATTTATTATTATTTCTGATTCATCTTCAACACAATAGGATGTATTTCATACAATATTCTTATAGCATGTGCGTTTTAATTTTGGATAGATATTTTTTATTAATAAAGCCACAAAATTTTTATGACTAAGTTCACACAGGAGGACCTGTTACAGTATCTGTATAAGGAAACCTCTGAACAAAAAACAGCAGCTATAAAGGTTGCGCTAGATACCGATTGGGATCTGCGTGACTCTTTCGAGAAAATTATATCTGCCCAAAAAAATCTTGAGAACATTAATCTTTCTCCCCGTAATGAAACAATAAATAAAATATTAGAACATATCAAAAAAAATCAGGGTCAGCTATTTTCTCATTAAGATAATTTGAAAAAAAGTATTTTCGTCCCGCTCAACATGCGGGATTTTTTATGACAAAAAAAGAGCGGTACCTATTCGTAATAAATTATTTTTTATCACACTCTCCCAATGCGGAAACGGAATTATTATATGATGATGCTTACCAATTATTAGTAGCCGTCATACTTTCAGCTCAATGTACTGATAAACGCATAAATGAAACTACTCCAAACATTTTTAAAAAATTTCCTGATGTGTTGGCCATGAGTAGTGCTTCATCTGACGAGCTTTTTTCCCTGGTAAAAAGCATTTCTTACCCAAATAATAAAACAAAGCACCTGATTGGAATGGCAAAAAGGATTATGGAAAATTATAACGGCCAAATTCCTATGACAGTAGATGAACTGATTACTTTGCCCGGTGTTGGTCGTAAAACCGCTAACGTAATAACATCTGTGATTGACAGCCAGCCTAATATGGCAGTAGATACACATGTTTTCAGGGTTTCTGCACGAATTGGACTAACTGTAAATGCCACAACTCCTTTGGCAGCTGAAAAACAATTAACCCAAAATTTTCCGGAAAATTTAATTCATAAAGCACATCATTGGCTTATATTACATGGGCGTTATATTTGTGTTGCACGAAATCCGAAATGTAATATCTGTGGCTTAAAAACCGTTTGTAAATATTATAATAGCCTATATAAAACAAAGTATTAAAAAATTGTCTTTATTTTGTAGCAATTCAAGCTGATTAGCAAACCTCTATCAAAACAAATTAATCGTCTTTATGAAAATTAGAACAATAGTTTTTTTTCTTTTTTTATTTGCAGGAAACCAACTAAAAGCGCAATATTACTTTTACGATGGCAAGTACTATAATACTGATATAGTATTTGAACTGGGCGGTTCCATTGGGGCTATGAATGCGTTCACTGATCTAGGTGGAAGAAAAGGGATTGGCAAAAAGTTCGTCAAAGACTTTAATTTCAAAAACACGCAGTTTTGTGGCAGCATTTTCTTTAGTGCAGTATTTAAAAATGAAATTGCACTTAGGATTGAAGCTACCTTTGGGCAAATACATGCGTACGACAGTATTCTCAAAAGCGTTGCGCCTACAACTCACGGCCGTTACGAACGAAATCTTAGTTTTCGGAGTTCTATTTCAGAAATAGCACTTGTGGCGGAGTTTCATCCATTTTATATTTTTGGCAATTACAATGACGACCATTATCCTCCGGCTGTTTCACCATACCTTCTTGCGGGCGTCGGTTATTTTCATTTCAACCCACAGGCAAAGCTAAATGGAAATTATGTGGACCTTCAACCTTTAAGTACAGAGGGTGAAGGCTTTTCAGAATATCCAAATATATCTGAATACAAGCTTAATCAAATAAATTTTCCGGTTGGTATTGGGGCCCGTTACGATATTTCAGCAATACTGAACCTGAGGGCTGAAATTGTTACTAGAATTTTACAAACCGATTACCTCGATGATGTAAGCGGAAGATATATTGATCCTTCAGTTTTTGCCAATCATTTATCAGGCACAAAACTTAATCAGGCGTTGCTTCTAAACGACAGGCACAAGCCCGGTGCAGTTACGGCTCATCCCAATGGTATTCGGGGCAGGCCTTCCAATAATGATTCATATATCACTTTCAATGTAAAACTTGGATTAACGCTTGGCAGGGAGAGAAGATAAATTTGCTAAAATAATTATCAGAATAATTTCTTTATCTCGTCCAACAATTCATGTTTTGTGAAAGGAATACCCATAATTTTATGATAACCTTTCGCATCTATTAAATATTGATCACGGATAATTTTAATGAGTTGTCCATTGTTGAGTTCAGGTATTATAACATGATCAAATCTTCTTAGAAGCTCACCAAGATTTTTTGGAAACGGGCGTACATAACGGAGATGGATATGCGAAACTGAATGACCCTCGGCAAGAAGATCGACTATCGCTGATTTTATAGCACCATAAGTACTGCCCCACCCAAGTACCAATACTTTGCCTTTATCAGGCCCATTATCAATTTTTTGTTCAGGAATGTAATCTGCTATTTTATCAATTTTTTCCTGGCGCAGTTTTACCATCATTTGATGATTATCAGGATCGTAACTTACATTGCCTGTAATGTTTTGCTTTTCAAGTCCCCCAACGCGATGCTCAAGTCCTGCAAAGCCTGGTATTGCCCAGGGCCTTACCAGTTTTTCGTCTCTTAAATAGGGCTGAAAAATTTCTTCATGATGTCCAAGTTCAGTTTTAAATTTCACTTCAATTGGAGGCAGGTCCTTACTTTCGGGATATTTCCAGGGCTCTGCACCATTTGCGATATACCCATCGCTTAAAAATATAACCGGCGTCATGTGTTGTACCGAAATACGGACCGCTTCATATACTGCTTCAAAACAATCACTTGGGGTAGATGCTGAAACTATTGGCATAGGGCACTCGCCGTTTCTTCCATAATATGCCTGCAGCAAATCGCTTTGTTCTGTCTTTGTAGGCAGTCCTGTAGATGGCCCTCCTCTTTGAATGTTGCAGATAAGCAAGGGAATTTCAAGCATAACAGCAAGGCCCATAGCTTCCGCTTTTAAGGCCATGCCAGGCCCGCTTGTGGCGGTAACACCAAGACTACCCCCATAAGCAGCGCCAATAGCTGAAGTAATTGCAGCAATTTCATCTTCAGCCTGAAAAGTTTTTACTCCAAAAGATTTGTGCCGGCTCAATTCATGAAGTATATCGCTTGCAGGAGTAATAGGATATGAGCCTAAAAATAATTGCAGGCCACTTTTTTGCGAAGCAGCTATTAAGCCATAAGCAAGTGCCTGGTTTCCCATAATACTCCTGTAATTCCCCACTGGCATTCTGGCTTTTTCAACCGAATATCTTGTGGTAAAAGTTTCGGTGGTATCACCATAATTATATCCAGCTTGTAATACTTTAATATTGCTGTTAAGAATATCAGGCTTTTTAGAAAATTTCTCTTTTAAAAACCTGATAGTATTATCAATACTTCTGTTGTACATCCAATATAAAAAACCGAGCACAAACATATTTTTTGCCCTGTCTTTTTCTTTGGTACCCATTTCAAATTCTTTCAGGGACTCTCTTGTAATTTTAGTAACGTCAATTTTTATAACTTCATAGCTGTCGAGACTTCCATTTTCCAACGGATTTACACCGTCAGGATAATTTGCAAGACGCAAATTTTTTGCATCGAAGCCATCCACATTTACTATTATCTTTCCATCCTTCTTTAGTAGGCTCAGGTTAGTTTTAAGGGCAGCAGCATTCATAGCAACAAGCACATCGCATGTATCACCGGGAGTAAATATTCTATCGCTGGAAAATCGTAGCTGGAAGCCACTCACGCCGGGTAAAGTACCCTGCGGAGCTCTTATTTCTGCAGGAAAATCGGGGAACGTAGCAAGATCAATACCAAGCATTGCGGTATTATTGGTAAACTGTGTGCCTGTGAGCTGCATTCCATCACCACTGTCGCCGGCAAATTTTATTACAACATCCTGTAAAACCTCTTCTTTAATTTCCATTATCTTTTTTATGATCCGATAATTATCAGATTACAAATTTAAAAGTTTGCAAGTAAAATCTCATCAATTATTGTAGACATTTCCCGTAACAATTATAAATCTTAACATTGCTTAGTTTGTCCGGGTAAATTATTTTTTTGATAGTACAAATCTCATCATCTTTTTAAATTCCTTTTCAAATTTTTTCAAACTAATTTTATTAAGAGAATAAATACTCTTTGTTCCTTCTACAACGCTATTTATTAAACCGCAATTTTTTAATTCTTTTAAATGCCGCGATACTGTTGACTGAGAAAGAGGAAGCAGTTGCACCAAATCATTACAATTAAATTTTTCTTTTCTTGCCAGTATTTTTAAAATTGAAATTCTCGCAGGATGAGAAATGGCCTTTGCCAACATCGCAAGATGCTGCTTTTTCTTTCCAAATTCTTCTTTTTTATGGATCCTCATACCAGGTTTGTTTTTTCAAGGTAAGGATTTACCAAATAATAAAAAGTTCAACATTCCATAAGTGGTCGTAGGATATTATCAAATACTGCAAAATCAATTATAACAATTAGTATCTTTCTTTGCAGGATAGAATATGAATTTTCAGATAAACGAAAAAGCACAAAACATAAAGTATTTCTTTTTTAGCCAATACCTTGCCGATGGTATTCGTATTACGCTGGAGATTATTTTACCTACCTTAATATGTGCCCGCTTTGGCAGAATGAATTTAGGGATAATCATTTCTTTGGGCGCACTTTGCGTCAGCATCAGCGATGCCCCCGGTCCTGTAGAACATAAACGCAATGGAATGTTCTACTGTAATATCTTCATTCTTCTCATGGCCTTATTAACAGGCTTTGTAAACAATAATTTTATTTTACTCGGCTTACTGGTATTATTTTCTTCTTTTTTCTTTACAATGTTTACGGTTTATGGAACGCGTGCTGCATCAGTAGGTACAGCCGCCTTACTCATAATGATTCTTCGAATGGCCAAAGTAATGAACTCATCAGAAGTTGTAATGGAAAGCTTTTTGATTTTATGTGGAGGTATTTGGTACATGCTAATGGCTTTGTTGCTTTACAGGTTAACACCTTATCGCCCTGGCCAAAGATCACTTGGCGATTGCATACATGAAATAGCAAAATATCTGCGTATAAAATCTGATTTATATAATTCCAAAACAAATCTTGACAATGAATATCGAAAACTTATTGCCCAGCAAATAGTGGTAAATGAAAAGCAGGATGCAGTACGAGAACTTTTATTTAAAAATAAAGAATTGGTAAATGAGGCAACAAATCGTGGAAGATTGCTGGTAGTTACTTTTGCTGACTTAGTAGATTTGTATGAACAAATAATGGCTACGTGGTATGATTATGCATCTTTACGTGAACGATTTTCCTCTACAGGAGTATTGGATGATGTTTCATTCCTGATAAAAAATATTGCAAACGAGCTTGATCATATTGGCCAGGCCATTCAATCAAATACTTATTATAAAAAAAAGGTTGAATTAGTTCCTGCCTTAGAAAAATTAAAGTTAAGAATTGATGAATTAAACGGTGCAAATAACGGTAAACTAGTTCTAAAAAAAATATTAGTAAACCTCCGAAACCTTGGAGAAAAGGTAAATGAAATTCTTAATTATTTTGATAAGGTACCATCAAAACGAAAAATGCGAAGCAGCGGCGATTATTCAAAATTTGTATCTCACCAGGAAATTAATGGTACAGTTCTCCTTCATAACCTTACTCTTGAATCTTCAATATTCAGGCATGCCTTGCGTATGATGATTACATGTGGAATAGGATATATAATTGGTAAACTATTACCTTATGGCCATTATAGTTACTGGATATTATTAACCATCATCATTATTTTAAAACCAGGCTTTAGCCTTACCAGGCAAAGGAATTTTGAAAGATTTACAGGAACCATTGCAGGCGGCCTTATTGGCTTATTAATTCTTGCGTTTATTCATGACCGTTCAGTGCTATTTGCACTAATTGTATTTTTTATGATTGGCACTTATACTTTTCAGCGATTCAACTATATCGTAATGGTAATATTCATAACCCCATACATATTTATACTTTTTAATTTCTTAGGAATGGGCTTTGTGAACGTTGCTGAAGAGCGTTTACTGGATACCGGCATTGCCTCTTTATTGGCTTTTCTTGCGAGCTATCTTTTATTTCCAGATTGGGAATCCAAGCAACTTAATAATTATATGGCTGGTATTCTAAAAGCAAATATCAATTACCTTCAAAAACTTGCAGATATCCTTTACGGGAAAAAAAATTCTTTGGATTATAGGCTCGCTCGCAAGGAAGTATTTGTTAGTACAGCAAACCTTTCGGCAGGTTTTCAAAGAATGTTATCTGAACCAAAAAGTAAACAACGCAATGAAAGAGAGATTTACAAATTTGTTGTATTAAATAATTTACTTTCTTCCAACATTGCCGGCTTTATTGCAGTCATGAGTGAAAGCGATCAATTATATTTAAAGGAAAATTTACAACTGGTGAAACGTTCAATATCTTCACTTGAAGAAAGTTTGCAACGCCTCGATAAAAATTATCTATC
>JBDTYU010000196.1:0-3410 GCA_040005535.1 Ginsengibacter sp.
TTTTAAGAAGTTTTTTTATTGAATTTAGTTAAAAGTGTATTATTGTTGCATTCATTTTATTTATGGAATCAAATTTAAATGAGTTTGAACAGGAGCCACGTCTTAGGCCTACTTTGCTTACTGTGCTTTGCATACTTACCTTCATTGGAAGCGGGTGGATAATAGTTAGCAGTGTATGGAGTTATTCAACGGCGGCCCAAACAGTGAGAATGTTTTCATCGGCACGTATGGGAAGGATGAATGATTCAACGTTGCAAAAAGATTCTGCGATGAAAAATATGGGTAATAAAAAGAGGGCTGGATTCGGAGAAAAAATGATGCTGTCAGTTTCAAAAATAATGACTGAAGAGAATATTCGCAAAAGTGCAGTAGGTGCAATTATTTCCGGCATATTTACACTTTTAGGAGCTCTGTTAATGTGGCGCCTGAAACGCAATGGATTTTACCTTTATATTGTTGGGATTATTATTGGATTAATAGTTCCGTTTTATCTATATGGAAACAATCTTTTAGCAATTGGAATGTCGTCTTTTTCAAGTTTTTTTGGACTGGTTTTTATAGCATTATATGCGTTGAATATAAAAAGCCTTAGATAATTATACAAGCGATTTATAATATTTGATCACCGTATTTTCTTTCGTAACCACATCGTTGCGCTGCTGAAATTAAAATTTAATTATTACCTTTGCAGCCAATTAATAAATTTATTCAAAAAAATGGCTTATTTAACATCTTAAAAAAAGGCGCAAACATTTACTGAATATGGTGGAAGTGCTGCTAATACAGGCTCTATTGAAGCCCAGGTTGCTTTGCTTACAGAAAACATTAATCATATTTCCGGGCATCTCAAAACAAATAAAAAAGATTTCAGTACCCAGCGTGGATTAATGCAAATGGTCGGGAAAAGAAAAAGCCTTTTAACTTATTTAAGCAAGCATAACCTGGAGGGTTATCGTGCATTAATAGAAAAGTTAGGACTTCGTAAATAATTACATTAAAATGATATTGTTAGCTACTCCCAACTGAATATTACGGTTGGGATTACTTTTTACTACTAATACGAACAAATAATTATGACTCCAAATCCCATTTCTGTAACATTTGATATAGGTGAAGGCCGCATGGTTACCATTGAAACAGGTAAGCTTGCCCGCCAGTCAGATGGTGCTGTCACAGTGCGTTTAGGCGACTGCGTTATACTGGCTACTGTTGTTGCGAATAAAGAACCAAGAGAAGGACAATCATTTTTTCCTTTAACGGTAGATTATCAGGAAAAATTTGCATCTGCAGGGCGTATTCCCGGATCTTTTTTTAAAAGAGAAGCCCGGCTGAACGATTATGAAATTTTAACCTCCAGGCTTATTGACCGGGCTTTAAGACCATTATTTCCTGAAGATTATTTATGTGATGTACAAGTACTGGTGTCATTGATTTCAAGCGACCCTGAAGTTATGCCGGATGCAATGGCTTGCCTTGCAGCTTCTGCTGCTTTAGCAGTTTCCGATATCCCAATACAGGAAATTATTTCTGAAGTTCGTATTGGGAAGGTAAATGATGAAATGATTGTTAACCCAAGTCGCACACAATTAGCGGAAGCTGAAATGGATTTTATTATTGCTGCTACCAACCGTAATATTATGATGGTGGAAGGCCAGGGAAAGGAATGCCAGGAAGAAGATTTGGTGAAAGCAATTGAGTTAGCCCATAATGCTATAAAAATTCAGGTAAAAGCTCAACAGGAGCTTAGAGAAAAAGTAGGTGCAAAAGCGAAGCGGGAATACACTAAACCTTACCGCAATGAAGCGCTTAATGAAAAGATAATTGCTTTTGCAAAAGACAAAGTGCATGCTATAGCATCGGCTGCTTCAGCAAAAAATGAAAGACAGGATGCTTTTGATAATCTTCGTAAAGACATCGAAGAATTTCTCAATATTGATCTGCCTGATGAAGATAAAGCGTTAATAAAATTTTATTATGGTGAGCTGCAATATAACGTTGTTCGTGATGTAATTTTAAACGATCATAAACGCCTTGATGGCAGAGGGCTTGAAGATATCAGGCCGCTTACAATGGAAGTAGATTATCTTCCTTCACCCCATGGCTCAGCATTATTTACGAGAGGTGAAACACAATCATTAACTACAGTTACCCTGGGTACTCCTCTGGATGAGCTGCTTGTTGAAAGTGCTGCCAGCAGCGATTATTCTAAATTTATTTTGCATTATAATTTTCCGCCATTCTCAACCGGTGAAGTAAAAATGATGAGAGGTGTGGGTCGCAGGGAAGTCGGTCATGGAAATCTTGCTATGCGCTCTTTGAAGCAAATACTGCCAGGAAGCGAATACCCGTATACCGTTAGAGTGGTAAGCGATATTCTTGAAAGTAATGGTTCTTCATCAATGGCTACCGTGTGTGCCGGTTCACTTGCACTTATGGATGCAGGTGTTCCTTTTAAAAAGCATGTAAGCGGAGTCGCGATGGGTTTAATTTCAAAAGAAGGAAAATTTGCGGTTCTTACAGATATACTAGGTGATGAAGATCATTTGGGCGACATGGATTTTAAAGTTACCGGTACCAGGGACGGAATTTGCGGTGTTCAGATGGACATAAAGGTTGATGGTTTAAGTATGGATATTATGAGGCAGGCCCTTGACCAGGCAAAAAGAGGAAGGTTATTCATTCTTGATGCCATGTATAATTGTCTCCCGGAACATAGGAGCGATGTGAAGCCACATGCGCCAAGAATGGAAAAACTGATAATTGATTCAGAATTCATAGGCGCTGTAATTGGGCCAGGAGGAAAGATAATCCAGGAAATTCAGAAAACCACGGGTGCAACCATTAACATTACTGAAGTAGGCAAAACCGGTGAAGTAAGTATATTTTCTGCTAATAAAGAAAGTCTTGACCAGGCTGTTGCATGGGTTAAAAGCATAGTATCTGTTCCTGAAATTGGCGACGTTTATGAAGGAACAGTAAAAGGGATTAAAGAGTTTGGTGCTTTTGTCGAATTCCTGCCAGGTAAACAAGGGCTTCTTCATATTTCTGAAATTATGTGGAAACGGCTTGAAAGTATGGACGGTGTTTTAAATGAAGGAGATAAAGTAAAAGTGAAGCTGGTAGGGGTTGATCCTAAAACAGGAAAATTCAAGCTTAGCCGTAAAGCTCTTTTACCTAAACCACAAACCAATCCATCACCTCAGCCCCGATCAGATAATAATTAAAAGATTTATAAAAAACGTTATTGCAAAGCTTGTAGAATTCTGCAGGCTTTTTTTATGAGAAATTTTATAAAAATAGAAATGAGATTAGCATCTATTGAAGAAGCTGAAATTTTAATTGCAGAATTATCTGAAAATAATTTTTATGCATTTGAGCACAGTGAAAATGTTTTAGCTGCTTATATAAGA
>JBDTYU010000197.1:0-3393 GCA_040005535.1 Ginsengibacter sp.
ACAACCTGTTCCAGTTCTTTTGCAGCAGAGCCCTGCAATATTATCGCAAGACTTGAGCGCCCGGCTAAGGCAATAGTCTGTGATATTAAGCCCAGAGACGATACAACCAATGTTGCAGTAGGCTTACTTACACTTAAAGAAAAATTACCTGAAGCATCCGTTGCAGTTCCTGCGGCTGTACCTTTTTCCTGGACAGTAACACCTGCTACCGGTGCACCATCTGAACCCGTTACCTTCCCGGTAACTGTTGTTGCCTGGGCAAAAACAAGTGAAGGAATAAAAAAGCTAACAACAAAAACAAAAGGTAGAAAATAATTTGAAATTTTTTTCCTTAAATAGATAGTTTTAATAGTCATATTAGCAATCGATAAATGGTTAAAAAAAAATTCGTGAAACGTACTGAAAGAGAAACAGTACTTTAAAATGACACCTAAAGTTATGATTAAGATGCATACAATTAACATTTTCTTAGAAAATACTTTTTTTGCAAATCTCAATGATATTTTATCAAAAGGAATATAAGGTGGTTGTAGCTTTTTTCATTCTCTCATTAAGGAATTCATTTTCCAAATTTTTACATTTTTGAATTCTGTGATTAATCCCGGGGTGGTAAAAAATTCTATCGCACCATTTTCTTTTGTTGGAAACACCAAATCAGTTAACGCATATTCACCATTATTGATAAATACTTCAACAATACTTTTATCAATTAAAATGCGAAACTTCAAATCACCATCTCCTGAAGAAATCCTAACTGAATCAATACCTGGAAACCGTTTACTAAAATTGACATTGCCTGATTTTGTTCTGTCAATTTTTACAGTGTTATTTTTTTTATCAAAATAAATCAGCGTTTCTTCTTCGCCATGTTTAAAAACTTTTATGCCCGATTTTTCTAAATCATTTTTTGCAAGCACAAATTCTATATCCAAAGCATCTCCATTTATACCAGGATTATTAGTTCCATTTTTAATTGAAACAGTTTTTTTATCAAATAACATTTTCCCTCTATAAGTTTTCAATTCTTCAATTGGCTGCTGCAGCAGCATGTATTTACCATCCTTTGATTTTAATAATGAAAGTGTTCTTGGGATTGCCATCATGCCCCTGAAACCTTTAGTAGGTATATCATTCGCATATTCCCAGCTATTAGCCCAACCAATCATAATTCTGCGTCTATCCTTTACAGGTAGATTGTTGTAAGTAATACCTGCATAAAAATCTTTCCCATAATCTATATATAAAGGATACGATAAATTATCTGCCTTGAATGAATTCCCATCAAACTCTCCAACAAAATATTGCATTGCCAGGTATCCGTTTTGAGGATGACCGGCAGATAATGTTATCACCCATTTTTTTTCATTACCATTTTCAACAGGCATCTCAAAAATATCCGGGCATTCCCAAACTCTGTCCTGGTTACCTGTGTTACCAAATTCACTCAGGTATGTCCACGATTTCAAATCTGTTGAGCTATAAAACTGAACCTTAAAGTCAGTAGGTTTTGAAACAATCATTATCCATTTTCTGCCAGGCTGGTACCAAAATATTTTCGGGTCCCGAAAATCTTTTGCTTTAATATCAAGCACAGGATTTTTTTTATACTGCATAAAATTGACACCATTAAAACTATATGCTATATTTTGATATTGTGCAAAACCTGTATCGTGTTTAATAATATTAGCAGTATAAACAGCGACCAATGGTGAGTGGTCTTCTTTTGTTCCAAAACCTGATGTATTAAAACTGTCAACAACCGCAGTACCACTAAATATCATGGTGACTGTACCATCTGCATTTTTATATTCCGGAATAGCAACAGTGGTTTGTTTCCATTTCATTAAGTCTTTGCTGGTTGCGTGACCCCAGCTCATGTGTCCCCATTTATTTCCAAAAGGATTGTGTTGAAAATAAAGATGATAATTGTTTTTATAATATACCAATCCATTAGGATCATTAATCCAGTTTTGTTTTGGTGTAAAATGAAAAGTGGGCCTGTATGTTTGTGAATTTTTTATTTTATCTGCAGGTTGAGAAAAAGTTGTGGTTACAAAAAAACAGATAAAAGAAGCAAGTAAAATTTTCATGAAAAAAGACTCTTTATTAAATGTAGAAATCATGGAATTGCTTTTTAAAAAATTAATGTAATACAAGATTACGCTCAATCTGCTCAAGCGATTTTCCTTTTGTTTCCGGCATTATCTTCCACACAAAAAGAAGTTGTACTATCATCATTATACTAAAAAATAAAAATGTATTACCTGCGCCCAGTTTTTCTGTAAGGGAAGGAAATGAAAAAGCAATGAGTGCAGCCATACACCAATGCGTAAAGCTGCCTAGTGTTTGTCCTTTCGCCCTTACCTGGTTTGGAAAAATTTCTGAAATAAAAACCCATATTACTGCTCCCTGGCTGAAAGCAAAGAAGGCTATGTAAAGTAATAAGTAACTCGTAATTAAAATGCCATTTGTATTGTGAGAATAAAAATTAAATGCTACCAAACCTAATGTTGCAATAAGGCCAAATGAACCAATGAGCATTAATTTCCTTCTTCCAATTTTATCAATAAAATTAACGGCCAGCAAAGTAAAAATTAAATTGACGGCTCCAATGCCTACAGTTGAAAGCAAAGATGAACTTCTTCCCAGCCCGGTCATTTCAAAAATTCTTGGGGCATAATATATAATTGCATTGATACCCGATACCTGGTTGAAAAATGCAAAAGCAATCGCAAGGAAAACAGGAAATTTATTATTCTTGGTAAATAATTTATCTGTACTGCCTAAAGCTTTTTCTTGTATTTCATTGTTCTTTATATTTTCCAAAACTTCGTCGCAGGTATCAGGATTTATAATTTTTAAAATTCGTTTTGCTTCATCAACTTTATTTCTTTTTAAAAATAACCAACGCGGACTTTCAGGAACAAATCTTAATAAAATTAAAAACAACAAGGAAGGAAATGCCTGTACGCCAAGCATCCAGCGCCATGAAGCATCACTTGCTCCAATAAGATAATTTGAAAAATAAGATATCAATATTCCCAACACAATATTAAACTGGAACATAGCAACCAACCTTCCTCTTGTATCTGCAGGAGAAATTTCTGCAATATAAACCGGGGCTGTTACTGACGATGCTCCTACGCCGATGCCTCCCAGAAAACGAAAAACTAAAAACAGGTACCAGTTACCTGCCAATGCCGTACCTATTGACGCAAACAAATAAAGAGCAGCAATAATAATTAGAGTGGTCTTTCTTCCAAATTTATCTGAAGGGATACTTCCCGTAAGTGCGCCGATGATAGTTCCTATAAGTGCTATAGAAATAGTGAAACCGTGTTCCACTGTACTAAGATTCCAAAATTTTTGAATAGATTGTTCTGCGCCGGAAAT
>JBDTYU010000198.1:0-3118 GCA_040005535.1 Ginsengibacter sp.
TAGCCGTAAAAATATCACGAATCCACTAAGAATAAAAACTGAAAAAGCTTTTTATTATCATTCCTTATTTTTGTATACCATGAATACCATCAAACAATTTGTAAGTATTTCCGTTTTTCTTCTATTGAATCCTATTGATTCTTCGTCACAGGTTTTCATTCCCGTTTTTGGGAAACAGGATCTATTAAATGGCTATACGAAAGCATTGACCGGTGAAACAATTCCGTATTTTTCTGTTTACCCGGATTATGCCAAAGAAGCATTACTTACCCGTACTACCGATGGCAATAAGAGCATTGAATGGGAAACGGCGGCTATCCCTTACCGTTATAAAAAGAAGTATGCTTATTTTAGTTGGATCGCTGCCCATTCCACAGGAACAAATTCGGGAGTCAGGAATTTTGATTTGTACATTAATGACGTGTATACGCTCACATTCACAACTTATCCAAAGTCGTACCCGCCTTACTGGGCCTACTCTGCAAAAGATAGTACACAACTGGTTTTTGAATTAAAAACAAAAGACGGGGCAATGGATGCGCATGGGTTTGCATATTTGCGTGTGCCCGTTTCTAAATATGAAAAAGGAAAATCTTTAAAATTAAAAATAGTTGGTCAAAACCAACACAGCAACGACTGGTATATGACCTTCAAATATACATTCGAAGAAAAAATTGATGTTGAAGCACCGCCCTTTTTGATCAAAACAAACTTAAAAAGTCAGCAGCCTTTATTATTTACCGTATTACATTTCGGAAGCCCGGAAAAAATGAATGTGCAGATAAATCATGATCTTAAAAAATCTTTTACTGTGAAGAATGGCATCAATTCTTTTGAAATCCCTATACCTGCAGTAACCGAAAAATCTGTTATTACTTTTCATGCTGACATTGGCAATTTATTATCAGTTGATAAAGACATAACTCTTCAGCCAGTTATTAAAAGAGAAATATATCTTATTCATAATTCTCATAACGACATAGGCTACTCGAATACCCAGGAAGATGTAGAAATTATTCAAAACAAAAATATCAGCGATGCTTTGTATTTAATTGAGAAGACAAAAACCTATCCTGCGGGCAGCCGCTTTGTCTGGAACATTGAATCTTTATGGGCTGCTGAAAATTTTTTAAACAAGGCAACAGAAAAAGAAAAAAATGATTTTATTGCCGCCGTTAAAAATAAACAAATAGGGTTATCAGCTCTATATGCTAATATACTCACAGGCCTTTGTACGCCGGAAGAAATGAACTGGATAGTGCAATATGCAGGCATCCTTCGTGACAAATATAAACTGCCTGTTAATACTGCTATGATGACAGATATTCCAGGCCTTAGCTGGAGCATGGTTCATGCATTAGCGTCTAATGGTATCCGTTATTTTTCAAATGGACCCAATTATGTAGAAGCTTTGCCGGATAAAGGAGACCGCATTGGTTCAGTTTTAAAAATGCTGGGCGATAAACCTTTTTGGTGGAAATCATCCTCCGGTAAAGACAGCATTCTTTTGTGGACAGCAGGCAAGGGATATTCTTCCTGGCATGGCTTTGCGCCAGGTGCCGTTAAGGAAAGAGGTGCAAAAAAAATTGCGGCTTATCTCAATGAACTGGATGCAAAAAATTATCCTTATTCGATGATACAATGGCGGTATAATATTGTTTCAGATAACGGGCCGGTAGATAGTACCATCAGCGACTTTGTACAATCATGGAATGAAAAATATGCGTCACCTGAATTAATTCTGTCCAACGTAAGTGATATGTTTGAAGCATTTGAAAAAAAATATGGTAATATAATTCCAGTACTTTCAGGAGATTTTACGCCATACTGGGAAGACGGGGCTTATTCAACCGCAAAGGAAGAATCTCAAAACCGTGTACTCAGCGAAAAAATACTTCAACTTGAAAGCGCTGCAAAACAACTTCATAAAACAATTGACAGCAACTGGATTTACAAAGCCAAACGTGATATTGTAATGTTTCATGAACATACGTGGGGTTCATGGAATAGCATTTCTGATCCTGACAATCCTTTCACCATACATCAGTGGAATTATAAAAAAAGGTTTATTGATTCGGCGCAATATTTTATAGACAAAATAGAAGGTTCACTTTTTCCGGCTTCAAATAATCCATCTTATTTGGAAGTGATTAATACTTTGCCATGGAGCAGAAACGGATATGTTGAAGCACCATGGCCCGAAGTATTTAAAGGAAATATTTTAACCGATGAAAATAATAATAAAATACCTGTTCAAACTATATCTGAAGGTAAGCTTGGCTTCATTACAGGCGACATTCCTGCCAACGGAAAAATGAAGTATTTGTTTACACAGGAGATAAATGATTCAACTTCTTTCCAATCTTCATTTATCTATTCAGTTGATACAACTACAGGAACAATTAATCATTTAACCACAATGGATAAAGATTGGATAAACACTTCTTCTGTATTTAAAGGATTAGCCCAGGCCATTTACGTAAAGGGATTAAACCCTGATAGTTTTTTTCTTTCGACTGTAAAAAAAACAGAATGGATAGAGAATGGACCGCTGATAAAAAAACATAGAATAACCTGCACTTTGGAAGGAACGAATGAAGTGCAATATGAAATAACACAATTCAGAAACATGGATTATTTAAAACTATCTGTAATAATTGATAAAAAAGCTATACGGGATAAGGAATCTGTACATATTGCTTTTCCTTTTTCAATTAACAATCCAAAAGTGCGTATAGGCATTGACGATAGTTTGATAACCCCGGAAAATGGCCAGATACCCGGTTCCAATAAAGATTTTTTTTCCGTACAACGATGGCTGGATGTTTCGAATGAAGCAAATGGCGTAACCATTTCTTCTCCACAGGGAGCGTTGTTTGAAATAGGGAATATTATAGATGAGCAACGAACTAATAGTGGTTACAAACCCTGGAAAAATGAAAGTAAATCTTCCGCTACAATTTTTTTATATGCAATGAACAATTACTGGCATACGAATTATAAGGCTGATCAAAGCGGTAAAGTAACTTTTGATTTCGTATTACAATTTCATAAAGCATTTGAAATTAAAAAAGCTCAGCGCACCGGCATGGAAACAACACAGCCGTTATTAGTTAAC
>JBDTYU010000199.1:0-18198 GCA_040005535.1 Ginsengibacter sp.
GCTTTTATAAGTTTATCTATATCTTTCAAACTTGTGTACACATGCGGGGTAACCCTTACACAGCTTATGTTTTCCCAAACAATTCCAACGGTATGAATTTTATATTTATTAAAAAGCTCTCCATCTAATTCTCCCGGCGTCATTCCATTTACCGTCACTCCACAAATAGCACAGGAATATTTCGGATTAAGAGAAGTATGAATTTTTACTTTGGGATTTTGCTTTACCGCAGATGCCCAGTAATTTTTCAGATAATGAATTCTTTCCTGCTTTCTTTTTGAACCGATGGCATTATGAAAATTAATAGCTTCTCCGATCGCCTGCTCAATGGGAAAACTTCTTGTGCCGAGGCTTTCAAATTTTCTAATATCATTGCTGTGAGGTTTATCATTGCAAAGCAGTGGCCACAGCTTTTCTATTTTCTCTTTTTTCACCCAAAGCATTCCGCTACCAATAGGCGCACTTAAAAATTTATGAAGACTACTTCCAAAATAATCACTTTCCAGGTCAGGAACTTTAAAATCAATAAGACCGAATGAATGAGCGCCATCTACCAAAACTTCTATTCCTTTTTTATGCGCCATTTGTGCAATTTTTTTTACAGGCATTATTTGTCCCACCCAATTTATAACATGAGTAATGTGTAATAATTTAGTGTTTGTTGTAATGGCTTTTTCATAAGCGCTTACTATATCTTCATCATTTTCAATAGGGAAATCAAAACTTATTTGTGTGTAAACAATTCCCTCTCTCATACTTCTTTGTTTCCAGGCATTTATCATATTCGGATAATCTTGTTTGGTGCCAATTACTTCATCACCTTTTTTTAAATCCAATCCATAAATAACAGTGTTCAATGCTTCAGTGGAATTCCGGTTGATAGCAATTTCTTCAGCAGGTGCGCCTGCGAGTTCTGCGAGTTTTTCCCTTAAAGGTTCTCTTCCCTGGTCAAGTATCCGCCACATAAAATAGGAAGGACCTTCATTGGCCAGTTTATTATATCGCTCCAATGCGTCCTGAACTACTTTTGGCGCAGGACTAACGCCACCATTATTCAGATTGATAATATTTGGATTAACAGTATAAGCTTGTTGTATAGTTGCCCAATAATCTTCATCAGTAGCAACTTTATCGGCCGCAAGGCCTGCTACTTTTTTATTGGCATAGTCAATATCTGCAGCATATAATTGTGTAAACAAATTGCTGGCAGAAAATGCGCCTGCAAGCAGTCCTGCTTTCTGTAAAAATTTTCTTCTGGAATCATTCATGATTTTTAATTTTACACTAAGAAAGTTAAGGCTTTAAAAGGATTTGACTGTAACTTTGTGCCTAATTATTTATATGAAAAAGTGGTTACTGATATTAGTCTTTTCTTTTCTGTTTTTAATTGGATACACAGTGCAAAGCAAAGCGCAATGTTCCATTTGCTCTAAGACTACACAACAAATGGGCGACAAGCCCGCCCGTGGATTTAATTCCGGAATTATTTATTTAATGCTTGTTCCTTATGCGCTTATCGGTGTGATAGGTTATAAATGGTGGAAAGGCAATCGTTAATATTAACCAGCATTTATTTTCCCCTGTTATAATATTTTTCAGCAAAGTGATACATATTGAATTCAGGTTTAGATGCAGCTTCTGATAATTCTTTTTTGAATTCAACTTCATTAATCTGTTTCATTTTTTTACTTTGAATAATTGACCAGATTTTTTCAGTTAGTAGTTGAATCCTTTTTGATGATTCTGTTTCAAATTCCCATCGGGAAATTATTTTATAAAGTTTGTGTACACCTTCTTTTTGCGAAGCAATTGTCTTTAAAATCGGAATTTCTTTTTGTGACCTGTTAAAAACCGGCGCCAGCATTTGTTTTAGATTATTATAATAACTATCGGCATCTGGCCTGTCATATTTATTTATTACAAAAATATCTGCTACTTCCATTACTCCGGCCTTCATAGTTTGAATGATATCCCCACCTTCAGGTACCAGCATAACAATAGTAATATCAGCAAGAGCCGCTATATCTACTTCACTCTGTCCCACACCTACGGTTTCAATAATAATATAATCGAAATCTGCTGCTTTCATAACATCAGAAATCTCAATAATTTTAGGATGCAATCCTCCTAATGAACCTTTGCTTGCCAATGATCTTATAAAAACATTTGGATGATTATACCATTCACTCATTCTTATCCTGTCACCAAGTAAAGCTCCTTTATTAAATGGAGATGAAGGATCCACACAAAGCACACCTACCTTTTTTTTATCATTAATAATTTCGCCAATTAATGCATCTGCTAATGAGCTTTTCCCGGAGCCGGGCGCACCCGTTATACCAACTATTTTTGCAGACGATGGTTTTAATCGCATTAAAAGATCTTCATAACCCTGCGATCCATTCTCTATTAAAGAAATTAAACGGGCAAGAATTTTAAAATCCCCAATGCTTAATAATTTAATTTGATCTTCCAACAACATCATCTTTAATTTATACTATTATCGACACCTTTATTTAAATGTAAGATATTTAATGAATAATTATTTTTGTTCTGCTGAAGCATAAAGTATTTTCTTCATTTTTTAAAAATAATCTCTCTCTATAAAATACCATGATTACTGATGCAAACTTTCACAGGGAAAAGAGAAGTGATTTAAAGGATGCTAAATTTTCAATACTTATTCCTACATGGAACAACCTGGATTATCTGAAACTTTGCGTCCATAGCATCAGGAAAAACTCATTCTTTAAACACCAGATTATTGTTCATATTAATGAAGGAAAAGACGGCACCTATGATTGGGTAAAGGAACAAACCGATATAGACTTTTCTTTTAGTGAAAAAAATGTTGGGGTGTGTTATGCATTGAATAGTTGCAGCACTTTGGCAGATACTTTCTACCTGGTATATATGAATGATGATATGTACGTTTGTCCCGGCTGGGATAAAGTATTGAGTGATGAAATTAATGCCATTGGCCATCCTTATTTTTTCCTCTCATGCACTGCCATTGAGCCGTTAAAAAATCACAATTGTAAAATTGTAAAGGATTTTGGAAAAGATATTAATTCATTTAATGAAGAAGGATTATTAAAAGAATTTGCATCATTACAAATGCATGACTGGCAGGGAGCAACATGGCCGCCAAATGTTGTTCATAAAGATATTTGGAATATGGCAGGAGGCTACAGTATTGAGTTTTCGCCCGGTCTGCTCTCTGATCCTGATTTCTCAATGAAACTTTGGAAAATGGGCATCAGGCTTTTTAAAGGCATTGAAAAAAGCAGGGTTTATCATTTTGGTTCCATATCATTAAACCGTGTAAAAAAAAATAAAGGATATTATACTTTTGTGTCAAAATGGGGAATTACACAAAATACTTTTTCGAAATATTTTTTACGGCGTGGGGAAATTTTCGACGGCCCTTTAGTTGAACCAACACTTTCATTTGGCAAAAAATTAAATAATTTTTTTAAACAATTGAAGGCGGTTTTTTATCGTGAAAGAAATTAGTATTGTAAATAATTATGAAAGGTTATTCTTTTTAGAAGCGAATTTTTCTTTAAAATATTTAATAGGGTTTAATACCATACTACCAAACTGATACCTGGATGATTTCTCCAGCATTTTTTTTATAAAAGTATAATCAATAAAAAGGCTCACCGCAATATCTTCAAAAGCAGCATCAGATGCTAAGGCAACTAAATATAAAGATTCAATATCATTAAGTGCGGCAACATTGGAATAATCTCCCTGGTAGAATTTTGTATTCTTTTGTAGGCGGCTTGCGATTATGGTCAGGCACTATTAAAGAACAAAAAAAAGAATTTTGCCTGAACAATTCTGCGTTTTTGAAAGAGTCCGTTAGCAATGATTTGAATTCATCTTTATATAATTCCTTTACATGAAAAGGATTTGTTGTTCCTTTCTTGTCAGAATAAAATAATTTATCCGGAGAAGAAATAATTAATAATCCATCAGGTTTAAGTACTCTTTTAATCTCTGCAATCATTTCCTTGTGCCTGTCATGGTGTTCAATCGTTTCAAAGCTTACAACCACATCATATAAATCACTTTTGGTGGGAATACTATCTGCACTTCCCTTTATAAATTCAAGATTATCCTGTTTCCTGGCATATTTTACATTAGCCGCATTTATGGCCTCATACGAAATATCAACTCCCGTAACATTCGAAGCTACATTCGCCAGCATGTTTGAACCATATCCTTCACCAGAAGCAATATCCAGTACAACTTTATTTTTACATAGTTCAAGTGTAATTGCATACCTGTGCAGGTGTTCTAACATTACCTCACCAAACTGATGCGTTTCTAATCTTTCCCCCGCTGATTTTTTCTTCATACAGAAAAGTTTACATCTATAATAATTACAAGACTAATCTGCGTTAAGAAATAAAAGTTTTATAAAAAAGATTATACACCATGCTTTAATTCCTAATTAAAGACTCTCAACTCTTTTATCTTTTAGCTGCTGTCTTTATCTAATTGTGCTTTTATCCAAAACGGATCTACCTGTTGAATGCATTTACATTCGATTCTATTTTTTCTGCAATCATTACAATTTTTTTCAATTACGAATACTTTTGCATTTTTTCCAAGCGGGCCCCATCTTACATCATTTATCGGCCACATAGGAGCAAAAATTCCATAAGTATTTTTGCCTAAAGCCGCAGTTATATGCAAAGGACCGGTACTATTGGCAATTAATCCATCACAGGAATTAATAAATGAAATGAATTGAGATAGTTTCATTTTACCGGTAATATTTGTAGCCTTATTTCCAATCAAGGCTAAAAAATCTTTCAATACTTTTCCTTCTTTTTCAGTACCCGAAATAAAAATTTTATACTTTTCCCTATCCAATAAATTTATCAGGGCTGCAAAATTTGAAAGTGACCATTCCCTGGCATTGCCCTGGGATTTTGGATGTATAATAAGGTTGAATTTATTTTTATCAATCAGGTTTTTGTAAGATGATTCTAAAGGCTCAATTTTTGTGAGGCCAAAAGATTCCCTAATTTCCTCCAAAGAAAAATTTTTATTAATTCTGAATGCCTCAAGTAATTTCAGATTCAATTTTGCTTCATGCAGGTATGAATTTTTCCTGCTGAGTCTTATCAGCTTATTACAGGTACTCCAATGAAACAACCGGTTCGTGGTTCCAATACGTAATGGTATTTTTAATTTTTTGGCCCGTTTCGCTATTAATTTGTTTGGCCATACATGAAGGATGCATTGAATAACTTCACCACAAATTTTTACCGGTTTGTTCAGGAAATCTTCATATTCAATAAATTCATCGACATTTTCACAGGCCTCTATTACAGACCTCGTATAATTTCTACCGAGGAAACCAATTTTAACTGCCGGAAAAAATTCTTTTAAATATTTTGCGATCGGCAGTGCAAGCACAACATCCCCAATACTATCAGCCCGATTTATTAATATATTTAAGGGAACATCTTTCAAAAGTATTTCAAATTTAAGAGTATTCACATTAGCGTAAATTTAAAATTATATGATTTTTTCGTTGGCCGTTGGCAGAGGATGCCCTTATAATTTCGTTGTAAATTTACCGCCCAAAAGAAAATCATACTTATATGACCAACTTCATTCCAATATTCCCTTTATCAATAGTAGTTTATCCAGGTGAAGACCTGAACCTGCATATTTTTGAGCCAAAATATAAACAGCTTATTCAAGAATGTTTTGAGCAAAAAAAACCTTTCGGCATGCCCGTAGTAATAGATAGTAAAGTAAGTGAATTAGGAACGCTCATGGATATTCTGGAAATTTCAAAGATGTACGATTCCGGAGAAATAGATATAAAAACACGTGGTCAAAAAATATTCAGGGTTTTGGAAATTATAAATGAAGTGCCGGATAAATTATATAGCGGTGCCATAGTTAGTTATCCGTCCAATACCGGGTATGGAAAAAAATTGCTGATGAGTAAAGTAATTGTTGCTATAAAAGAATTACATAAGTTGCTTAAGGTAACCAGGCCATTTCATAAAAAAGAAGAACTCTTAACAAGCTATGACGTAGCACATCATGCAGGACTTACTTTAGAAGAAGAGTATGAATTTCTTTCACTCACCAATGAACTGCAGCGACAGGAATATTTAAAAAGACATTTGGCAAAAGTGTTACCTGTAGTTGCCGAAATGGAACTGCTGAAAGAAAAAATTAAACTGAACGGTCATTTTAAAAATATAGAAGGCTTTAATATTTCTTAAATAAATTCTCTATCATAATACATTCTCATTTTATTATTATACTAATAAAAAGAATTACACGAATAATAAATACAGTATTAATTTTTTAATTCGTGTAATTCGTGAATCAAATTCGTGAAATAAATATCTTCATCTTTCAAATACGAAATAAATATTTTGAATAACACAACGCTTTGTTTTGATCTTGGAAATACCCGGCTAAAATGTGGCGTATTTACAAGTGGCCAATTAACCGAAGTATTGTCTTTGAATGACATTAATGATGAAAGTATTAAAGCCTTGCTGACGAAATATCAGCCTGCAAAAACCATACTTTCATCAGTAATTAATCACAGCGCTGCAATGGAAAATATCCTTTCAGAAAGTTCTTCATTTCACAAATTGAGTTCGAAAAGTATCTTGCCTTTTACAATTTCAGTAAGTAAGCCGGAAACTATTGGCGCAGACAGGCTGGCTCTGGCAGCAGCAGCAGTTTATTTTTATAAAGGCCGGAATAACCTTGTTATTGCACTTGGCTCGTGCATCACTTATAATTTCATCAATAAATACAACAGTTTCCTGGGAGGCAGTATTTCTCCAGGCATGGAAATGCGCCTTAAATCATTAAATGCTTATACCGCTAAACTTCCACTTGTTAATGCAATTTGGAATTATCCTTTGATAGGTTACGACACCCGCACTAATATTTTAAGTGGCGTGCTTATCGGGCTCGCAGCAGAAGTTGATGGCCTCATAAATAATTACGGTGAAAAGTTCGGGAATTTTAACGTGCTTTTAACCGGTGGGGATGCCCTCTATTTTGCTCATCATCTTAAAAACAAGATATTTGCCGACCCTGATTTGATTTTTAAAGGACTATATGCAATTAGCGAAACCAATCATGATACCAAAACATAATTTATTCTGCTTACTACTCGCTGCCTTGCCACTATTTTGCTTTGCACAGGAAAATTCTCCCTATTCAAGATATGGAATAGGTAATATTGTTCCGTCCGGCAACATTCAAAACCGTTCAATGGGAGGTATTTCGGCAGGGTTTACAGATGCAGCTACGATCAATACAGTTAATCCTGCTACATATAGCAATCTTGTATTAACGACCCTTGATGTAGGTGTTGAATATGACGGGAGAACATTAAAAAGTCAGAACCCGTTAGGAACTTATAAATCTAACAACGGAATTATTTCATACCTGCAGTTTGCATTTCCTTTACTTAACGGTAATAAAAAAGCTATAAAGAAACAAACGGCATGGGCTTTTGCTTTTGGATTAAAACCGATTAGCAAAATAAATTATAAAATCAGTAATTCAGGCCGTAATTCTGTTGACAGTTTTTTGACAATTTATGAAGGGAGCGGTGGCATAAACGAAGCGTTTATAGGAACCGCTGTAAGGATAAAAAATTTTAGTATCGGTGTTAATTCCGGATATCTTTTTGGTTCAAAAGATTACAGCACAAAGCTTGGAATTTCTAATGACTCTGCTGATTATTTTTACTCTGCCAATTACCAAACAAAAACCCGTTTTGGTGGTGTGTTTTTAAACGCCGGCATCCAATATGCGGCTAAAATAAAAGGTGGTATCATTCGCTTCGGTGCTTATGGAAGCCTGCAGCAAGTATATAATGCAACAAAAGATGAAGTAAGAGAAACATTTTCCTTCAATACAAGTACAGGAACTACAAACAAAATTGACAGTGTTTTTGAAATGGTTGGTCAGAAAGGTAAAGTACAATTACCTTCTACTATTGGCGCGGGCTTTACTATTGAAAAAACCCACGTTTTATTTGGAGCTGATTTTGAAACTACCAACTGGGATGGTTATCGTTTTTTCGGGCAGAAAGATCTGGTAAAAAATAACTGGCTTGGCAAATTCGGCATTCAATATTTTCCTTCTCCAAATGGCTCAAAAAAATATTTTGATAATGTAAGATACAGGGCTGGCATATCTTTTGGAAATGATTACATTGCTGCAGATAATAAGTTGCCTGTGTATACTGTAAGCCTTGGTGGAACATTCCCTCTAAAACTAAGGCACAATTTTTACGATAATCAATTTAGTTTTATGAATCTTGGAGTTGAATATGGAAACCGTGGCAATAACAACAATAACATTAAAGAAAATATATTAAGAGTAAGTGTTGGATTTTCATTAAGCGATGTATGGTTCCGCAGGCAGAAATACCAATAGTGCAAAATGAAATTTATTATCGCTTTGCGGAAAGAAATTTTTGTAAATACCGACCTGTGATGAAGTATTTCGGTGTAGCAAAACTATAAGCTTTAATAAATGGTAAACCGCATAATTTTGTATTTAATGAAAAATGGATTATAAACTTCACCATAAATTTTTGATGAAAGCAGCTCTTATAACGGGCTGCTTTTTTATTTCCTCATGCGAAAACTCTTTAACTGAACTCAACCAGTTTACTTCAAAAAGAATTGGTGTGGAAGAAGCCAGGCAAGTTGACATAGTTTATAGCTTAGGTGATAAAACCAAAGCAAGATTAAGCGCACCATATATGCTTCGTCACCAGGATACGGTTCCCTATATTGAATTTACAAAAACGGTACACACAGATTTTTATGATGATAGCTTACGCATAGAAAGCAAGCTGGATGCCCGTTATGGAAGGTATATGGAAACAGAAAGCAAAGTATTTATGAGAGATAGTGTAGTGGTTTTTAATACAAAAGGTGATACTTTATTTTGCAATGAATTATATTGGGACCGCTCTATAGCGGGCCGCGAATTTTATACAGATAAACCGGTAAGAATACGTACCCCTACTCAGATAATTGATGGTGATGGACTTGATGCCCCACAGGATTTTAAAAGCTGGCACATTATAAACGGACGAGGATTGGTAAGGATAAGCTCAACAGAGTTTCCTGAATAATTTTCTTATTTCCGGTAAATTTCCTGAAAAGTACATTAACATTGCAAACGCTATTTGTGAAAAAAAGGGCAATAAAAACTCTTAAACTAATTACCCAATTTAACAACTAAACAAAATCAAAATGATCAGAAATGCAACAGCCGTATGGCAAGGTACAGGTAAAGAAGGAAAAGGCACTTTAAGCACTCAAAGTACTGTCCTCAATAAAACACAGTATTCTTACAAGTCAAGGTTTGAAGATGGCGCAGGCACCAATCCAGAAGAGCTTATCGCTGCAGCACACGCAGGTTGCTTTACCATGAAGCTAAGCTTTGTGCTGCAGACAGCGGGTTTTACAGCCGATGAAATTGAAACCAAATGTGATATCACCTTAGGAGATGGGGTTATCACAAAATCTCATCTTACAGTGAAGGCAAAAATTCCAAACATCAGCAAAGAAAAATTTGAGGAAAGCACTAAAGATGCTAAAGAAAATTGTCCCGTTTCCAAACTGCTGAATACTGATATTTCAATGGAAGCGGTGTTAAGCTAATGTAACAAATACTAATCTTTGGTTAACCGGTATGGATAATTTATCTGCCATACCGGTTTTTTTATGAGCTGTACCACCACCCTATATATATAGTTCTAATACTTCTATTAAAAAAATTAATTAAACGTTTGTTTAATTTCAAACAACTGTTTAACTTTGCTGCTCAGTTTAAAAAATGGATCCGAAAGAAACAATATTAATAACCGCTATGAAACTCTTTGGACAAAAGGGTTTTGAGGGAACTTCTGTGAGAGAAATTGCAAAAGATGCGGGTGTGAACCTTGCCATGATAAGTTATTATTTTGGTTCAAAAGAAAATTTATTTGAAAATGTAGTGGAATATAAATCTTCCGGTATAAAGGGAGTTTTTGCAGAGTTAGAAAATTCTGCGATTCCGCAAATAGAAAAAATTTACAAAATAATTGACAGCTATATCGAAAGAATGTTTTCTAACCCACAGTTCCACCACCTTCTGCACAGGGAGCTATCTCTGGATCAGAGACCGCAAATGCATGATGCTATCACTGAAATTCTTCTAAGAAACGTCGTTACCATAAAAGCAATAATTCAAAAAGGAATTGACACTAGTCAATTTAAAACCGTTGATACGGAACTTACTATTGCCACACTTATAGGAACGATTAATCATTTACTTATTTCTGAAGCCATGTGTCGAAAGCTTTTGCATAAGAGTAAAGATTTTAATCCTTTCCAAAGCAAAAAATTAAAAGAAAGATTAAGTGAACATTTAAAGCAATTAATGCGTTCTCATTTGTTGAAAAATAGTAAACCACAAAAAAGTAAAAAGAATTTATAAAATATATTTCGTGAAACAATCAAAGATATTTTTCGCAGCGATCATTTATTTAGCAACATACTGTCCTTTGCTCTCTCATGCGCAGGATACAAAAAAACTTTCTTTACAGGAAGCTGTAGAATTAAGCATTAAAAACAGTAAGCAATTAAAAGCTTCTGACGCCCGTAATGAAGAAGCTGCAGGCGCTTTGAAGGAAGCAGAAAATAATAAACTTCCCAATGCATCTATAAGCGGGTCTTATCTGCGATTAATCACGCCAAATGTATCAGTTAAGACAAAAGCATTTGGATCGGGAAGCCCTGATAGCACTGGTAACAGCCGCTCTCCTGCTGTGAACCAGGCGATGTATGGGATATTCAGTATATCTCTTCCAATTTATTCAGGAGGAAGAATCCGGTATGGAATTGAATCAGCAAGATACCTGCAGCAAGCCGTAATGCTCGATGCACAAAACGATAAAGAAGCGGTCATTTTAAATACAATTGGTGCTTACATTAATCTTTATAAAGCTGCTGCAACGGTAAATGTGGTTCAGGAAAATCTGCAGCAATCTTTACAGCGTGATTCTGTCTTATCAAGACTTGAGCAAAATGGTTTACTTGCCCGAAATGATTTATTGAAAGCGCAACTCCAGTCTTCAAATATTGAGCTTTCTGTTTTGGATGCAGAAAATAACCGGAAAATTGCCAATGTAAATATGAACCTGATGCTTGGTCTTCCCGAGCAAACAATTTTGATTACTGATTCATCAACTTTTGAAAAAAATTTCAGCCTTAAAAATTTAGAAGAATATGAACAGCTTGCTCTTCAAAACAGGAAAGATATTCTTGCACTTGCATTTCGAAGAAAAGCGGCAACAACAGGCATCTCCGCTGTAAAAGCAGAAATGTATCCATCGGTTGCATTAACGGGTGGTTACATTGCAGCCGATGTACCTCATCTTATTACAATAACCAATGCTGTGAATGCAGGTGTCGGTCTACAATATAATCTCGGTTCTTTGTGGAAGACAAAAGCTAAAATTGTCCAGGCAAAGGCACGCGAAAAAGAAGTCATTGCCAATGAAGCGCAACTGGCAGATGCAATTCGTCTTCATGTAAACCAGGATTATGAAAACTATTTACTGAGTCAAAAGAAAATTGAAGTATATCAAAAAGCAGTTTCGCAGGCAATAGAAAATTACAGAATAACAAAAAATAAATACGATAACAATCTTGTAAATACAACTGAGTTACTGGATGCGAATGTGTCGCTGCTGCAATCTAAAATAAACCTGGCAGTTGCCAAAGCAGATGTAATTCTTGCCTATAACCGGTTACTTGAAACAACAGGTTCACTATCTGCTCAATAAAAAATCAACGTGAATAAATCAATTTTATGGAATCGAAAGCAAATGAAAAAAATCCTGTGAATGAACCAACAGGTTCTGAACAAGCTAATGGAAAATCAACTCCTGCTCCAAAAAAACGCAGCAAGGTTTTTCTTATTATTCTTATAGCAATGGTAATTGGAGGTGCATGGTTTGGCATTTCAAAATATACCTATGCACTGCATCACGAAGACACTGATGATGCACAGGTGCAAGCCAACATAAGCCCCGTTATTCCAAGAGTTTCAGGATATGTAAAAGAAGTGAGAGTAAAAGATAACCAGGTTGTTCATAAAGGAGATACACTTTTAGTGCTCGACGACCGTGACTATAAATTAAAGGTGGACCAGGCTGAAGCAGCATTGGGAACAGCTAAAAGCAATGTTCAGGCTGCACGTGCAAATACGAGTGCAGTCCGTTCAGGCATTGCGAGTTCAAGAGCAGGAGTATCAACAGTAGATGCACAAATAGAAGCAGCGAAAATAAATGTGCGGAGAACAACACAGGATTATGACCGTTACGCCAATCTTATAAAAGACCACTCTGTAACCCAGCAGCAATATGAGCAGGCAGAAGCCGCAAAAGAAACTGCGGAAAAACAATTGCAAATATTAGGTCAACAGAAAAAGCAGGCTTCCTCACAAACGGGTGTTGTATCGTCTCAAAGTAACGCAACGGCACAATCTATTGATGTTGCAGCATCCATGGTGAAGCAACGGGAAGTTGACGTTGAAGACGCAAAGCTTAATTTATCTTATACTGTCATCATTGCACCTGAAGATGGAAAAGTTTCAAAAGTAAATATACAGGAAGGGCAATTTTTACAGGCAGGCCAATCAACCTTTAGCATTGTCCATAATGCCAACATTTGGGTGGTTGCTAACTTTAAGGAAACTCAATACAAAAAAATGATAGTCGGACAAAGAGTAATTGTTCATGCAGATGCTTTTCCGAAGCATGATTTTGAGGCAACACTTTCATCATTTTCGCCTGCAACAGGCGCTGAATTTGCATTGCTGCCACCCGATAATTCAAGCGGCAATTTTGTAAAAGTTGTGCAAAGGCTTCCTGTAAAAATTGAATTTGTAAACAAGAACGATTCTTTATTAAACAGGTTAAGGCCTGGTATGAATGTAACCGTTGACGTTCATCTCGATTAAATTGTTAATAAGGCACGAGTAAAATTTTCAGCAGAATAATTTTCTATGGAACAGGCAAATTCTTTAGTGGAATATGGCTCAAGAAGGGTAATTGTAACTATCACTGCAATCCTGTGTGCATTGCTCGAGATTGTGGATACTACAATTGTAAATGTAGCCATTACTGATATGCGGGGTAATCTCGGCGCTACATTAACCGAAATAGGATGGGTTATTACAGCGTATGCAATTGGAAATGTAATCATCGTTCCCATGACAAGCTGGCTTTCCCAGCAGTTTGGCCGGCGCAATTATTTTGCTGCCTCCATTATGATTTTTACAGTGTTTTCTTTTTTATGCGGAAATGCAACAGGCATATGGGAACTGGTAGCCTTTCGCTTTTTGCAAGGAGTTGGTGGAGGAGCATTGCTCGTAACTTCACAAACTATCATTACGGAAAGCTATCCCATTGAGAAGCGAGGTATGGCGCAGGCGATATATGGATTGGGTGTAATTATTGGCCCCACACTCGGGCCGCCCTTAGGTGGTTATATAATTGATCACTATAGCTGGCCTTATATTTTCTACATAAATATACCTATCGGAATCGCAGCTACATTACTCACTTTACAATTTGTAAGAAGCCCGAAATATTATGAAAAAACTTCCCGCAGTCAAATTGATTTTTTAGGAATTGCATTACTTACCATAGCTGTTGGTTCGCTGCAATACGTTTTGGAAAAAGGACATGACGATGACTGGTTTAATGATACAACGATCATTATGTTATCAGTAACATCAGTTCTTGGCTTATTCTTTTTCATTTGGCGGGAGCTTACTTATAAAAATCCAATTGTTGAATTAAGAGTATTAAAAAATGGGAACCTTCGGGTAGGAACTTTTATGTCTTTTTTATTGGGATTTGGATTATATGGTTCCACATTTATTATTCCTTTATATACCCAATCCACTCTTGGCTGGACAGCCCAGCAATCTGGAATGTTATTAATTCCGTCAGGAATTGCTACCGCATTTATGATGCCTTTAATAGGACGTCTTATGCAGCGTGGTGTAAAACAACAATATCTTGTAGCCGGAGGCCTCATTACTTTTTTTCTCTATAGTCTTTGGGCATATAAAATACTTACACCCGATACAGGAGCAGATAATTTTTGGTGGTTGCTTGTAGTAAGAGGTTTGGGGCTTGGCCTTTTATTTATTCCCATTACTACTCTGGCGCTTTCAACATTATATGGAAAAGAAATAGGCCAGGGAGCTGCTTTTACAGGAATGATGAGACAGCTCGGTGGTTCATTTGGCATTGCAATTATTACTACTTTTATTTCAACACAAAATATGGTACATAGAGTTGCTCTTGTGAGTAAGTTAGATGTAAATGATCCCATCGTTCAACAAAGAGTTGTTGGAATGCAAAGAAGTTTCATAGGTAAAGGAATGACACCTGATGTTGCTTTAAAAAGCGCTTACAAAGCTCTTGATTATTCAGTTTTTAAACAGGCTTCCGTATTGTCCTATATGGATGTATTCCTTTACCTTGGCGTATTGTTTTTAATATGCATACCATTTGTTTTACTGGTAAAAGGAAACAAGAAAAAGAAAGTAAATCTTGCTGAAGCAATGCATTGAAGCCTCCCAAACCCCTCCGCAATGGAGCTTTTCAACTCCTTAATATTATCTTTGCAAATTCATAAAGAAATAATACGCATTTGAGCAGTAAAACTTCAGAAAGAAAATCTTTTTTTAAAAAGATCAGGGGCACAGATACTCCTGAAAGTGAAATGAGTTTCATTGACCATCTTGAAGTTTTGCGATGGCACATCGTGCGCTCAGCAATAGTTTTAATTGTTGTTGCAATTGGTGTGTTTATTTATGTTGATTGGATATTTGATAATATTATTTTTGCTCCTGCCCGTAAAGATTTTATAACTTATACCGGCTTGTGTAACTTAAGCCACAATCTTCATTTAGGCAATTCACTGTGCATGCCTCCCATTGATATTACTTTGTTGGGCAGCACGGTAAGCGGGCCTTTTATGTCTGCAATTTCTATTTCTTTTATGGGTGCTATTATCATTGCATTTCCATACCTCTTTTGGGAACTCTGGCGTTTTGTTAAGCCTGCATTATCTGCCAAAGAAGTTTCTTATGCAAAAGGAAGTATAGGATGGGTCTCGCTATGTTTTTTTACAGGATCCGCTTTTGGATATTATTTATTGGCGCCGTTTACTTTTAATTTTCTGGCAAATTTTCAATTAGGCAAACTGGGTGTTTACAAATATCTTCCTACTCTTGATGATTATATTGATACGCTTACTTCTCTTATATTGGGCTGCGGCATTGCCTTTGAGCTTCCTGTGCTTGCTTATGTGCTTTCCAAACTTGGTATAATTAGTCCGGCATTTTTAAGAACCTATCGCAAGTATGCATACGTAGTTATTCTAATTGTTGCTGCAGTTATTACTCCATCTCCTGACTGGACGAGCCAAACTATTGTAGCTGTACCATTGATTCTTTTATATGAAATAAGTATTTTCATCAGTAAAAAAGTTGATAAACAAAGAGTAAAAGCCGAAGCCGAATGGGATTGATACGCTTTAACATTTAAGCTGCTTAAAAAAATAGTTAAATCATTACACATCCTACAAAATAATTTTGCGACGAATAGCGTTTGAAATATATTGCAGTAAGCTTTCGTAATATGAACATCCGTACTATATCCATATTTTCTGCGATAATTATTTCGTTATTGTTTTTTTCTTTCATTCCACATGATAGAAATTACGCTGAACGCGGTATTATAAAAAAATCTTCAAAAAAAATTCATAGCAACAATCCTTATTCTATACTTATTTCTAAAAAAGATTATGAGTTGAAGGTGTATGATGAAGAAGGCTGGTATGCAACATATCCCTGCGTTTTTGGAAGCAGTGATTTACGCGATAAATTTATGGAAGGCGATAAAAGAACCCCCGAAGGAAATTTTAAGGTTCTTCTTAAAAAGATTCATCCTAAATGGGGATTTGAACTTCTATTAGATTATCCAAATGAAGAAAGCATTCATAAATTCAAGGAGAGGGTTTCAGAAGGGTTAGTTCCACGCAATGCGAGAATCGGCAGTGGTATTGCCATTCATGCCACAAGGCCCCAGGAAGAGTGGACTGTTGATTATTACCAAAACTGGACGGACGGATGCATCTCTTTAAAATATACTGAAGCAAAAGATCTATACAGTTATATTCCCGTTGGCACTCCGGTTACAATTGTTGAATAAGTTTATACTTTTTTACTCGAACATATGCGCTAACTAACTACTTTTAAGTTCTTTCCCAAGGCTTGCATATTTTATTACACTTACCAATGTATATATTACTCGCCGGAGCCGATAAAAACTTCCGTAATACATTTCTTCCATTTGACCAAAGAAAATCTTTTCTTTTTTACACTCGACGAGGAAGTAAATGAAAATGCCAAGAGCAGTATAAATCCTAGCTCATCAATTATTCAATGTTTTTTAATACTTCTCCATCACCTTCTGCACCACATACACCCAATTTGATACATGCCGATTTTCATCCTGGCCATAAGACATTCTTTTGGATCAGAAAACCCTGTTGGCTATTACATCTTTTTGAGCCGTTAGGACTAATCCTAATATCTTCCCGCACCGGGAGTCGGAATCATTTCCTGTCGTAGTTTCGAAGTGTGGAAACTTCTTGTTGCGTGGCATACTAACTCAGCTTGGGTGAACCCATAAAAACTTAGGTGACTTCCATAAGGAAAGTTTACTGCTACGACATCGTCCTTAAAATCCAGTTGCCCGGTGACGCCTTTGAAAACACTATCGCCACTGCCCTCTACAATAGGATGTTGACAACCTCCAATAATTTCAAGGCCTAAAGGGGCGCCTTAGTTGCAAACTACGGATAGCAGTATTTTTATAATTTAATCACACTAAGGATAGCTGGGGGCAGCCGTGTCTTGCGTTACTTAAAAGGCCTGGAGTAGACACGGCTGAGGAAGAAATACGCAATGTTAATGACCATAAGACTAAGGCGAAACACCGTCGATCTTCCAGACCTGGCCGGCGAGGCTAACCACGTAAACGGTGTGGCCAATGAACTCCATCGAGGTGGGCAGGTTCAGCCCGTCCTTTATGACGCTGAAGGTGCGATTCGGGTTGAGCCACAGGAGTGCTCCGGTGTTCGGCAGTGCCGGTGCTCCTTCAAAGGGTCCATCCCAGATGCCCTGTGCAAGGGCAAAGAGGTTATTCCCCGGGCCAAATTCCACGTCGACAAATAACCCGACATTCAACCCGGCGGCGGACGCGACTTCCGTGGCGACGGGCGACTTTAGCGAGAGGGACATGAGTTTGGAATTCGCAGGAAGGTGGGGAATGGGACCGGCTTCGGTCACGTAGATCGTGTTGCCTCTCACGGCCAGCCCGGTCGGTACAACATCTGCGAAGGCGATCACCTCAGTAACCTCGCCATCGAGGGTGACATATAGTACACGGTTATGGTGGGCGTCGGTGACGAGGAAGCCGTCTCGATAGGATTCGATTGCGTACTGGAAGCCGGTAGGCACGAAGAAGTCCGGCACTGGCGGATGGGCGACGGACCACGCGCCAAGATCCGCCATGATTGTAAAGTGATTTCCGCCGTCCACGCGATAGATGCCAACGATGTCGTGACCATCAAGATCCGGCGCAACGCCGGTGACCAACGCATATGCAGTCCCGCCGCGGAATGCTACATCCACCACTCCACTGCCAATATAGTATAGCCCCGGAATGCGCTTGGGCAAGCCGGTAGTAAAGAGCGTGGTGGCGCCGGTCTTCGGGTCTACGCGCCAGATGGTGCCGGCGAGCGGTGCGGTGACGTATAACGCCTTGTCAGGGCCGACGGTACTGCCCTGGAGCTCCTCCAGGCCCGTAACCAGCAGTTGTGCGGGTCCTGGGACACCAGGAGGGAGGTCACCTTTTTTGCAACCCGAGACAACCATGGCAAAGCAAAAGGCCAGTAGCATAAAAATTCGGCTGTTGTTGATAAACTTTTTCATTAATTTATTTTAGTTGGTTAAAAAATGATTTTTAGGGTTTTGTCAAAATCTTTGTCTTGATAATTAATATTTTTAAACCGAAAGTTCATGTGTTGGGGA
>JBDTYU010000200.1:0-17873 GCA_040005535.1 Ginsengibacter sp.
AACAGATTTGAAGATGTAAAATACTAAAAAGAATAAAATAGTAAGTGGTCAATAGTTAGTAGCCACCACAACTACTCACCACTCATTCCTGACAACTAACCTTGCGATGTAAGTAAAGCAATGAGCTTCTCAACTTCTTCGCTTGTATTAAATGCATGAAGAACGATTCGCAGTCTTTCCAAACCTTTAGGAACAGTTGGATATAATATTGCCCGCACATCAAAATTATATTGCTGCAAATAAATGGCAACTTTTTTTACTTCATCATTGCCGGGAACTATAACAACCTGGATGGGTGTATCACTTGTTAAGACTCTATATTTAAATGAGCTCCTTTTAAAAAGGCCAATTGAATTATTCAAATGTTCTCTTTCTTTGTTTAAAAATGGGAAGATATTGTATGACGCCGCAATTGCGCTTATTACTGAAGGAGAGAGCGAAGTACTGTAAATAAAAGGCCTTGCAAAATTGATAAGATATTTTTTTAATAGTGATGAGCCTAAAACAATTGCCCCGTGACAGCCACAAGCTTTACCAAAGGTGTGCAACCTTGCAAAACATTTTTGCTGAAGATCTTTATGCTGAACCAGCCCTTCTCCTTTTTCACCAATAACTCCTGTAGCATGCGCCTCATCAATTATTAATGCTGCATTGTATTTTTCACACAGTCCTGATATTTCCTGAAGCGGAGCCATGTCACCATCCATTGAAAAAATTGATTCAGTAACTACAAAAATCTTTTGCTGAGGTTTCGCCTCAACAGATAATTTTTTTTCAAGATCATCAACATCATTATGTATGAATGAATATGAGATTGCAAAAGACAATCGAATGCCATCCCGTATGGAAGCATGGCATAACCGGTCATAAATAATAACATCTCCTTTTTGAGGCACAGAAGCCAGTAAACCGATATTTGCGTCGTAACCGGAATTAAATATTAATCCTTCTTCAGCTTTATGAAAATTGGCAATGAAGTTTTCAGTTTCTTCAATAAGCTTATAGTTTCCTGAAAGCAGCCGCGAGCCTGTACTTCCATGAGGCAGGTCTTTATTAATAACATCTTCAATCAACTTATTTTTTACAATACCGAGATAATCATTACTGCAAAAATCTATTTTGTTTTCATTTACTCTAAGTGTGCGTAATGCATTTGCATCTTCACGTTCTTTTATTTTTTTTAAAAGGAAATGTTCGTTCATGAAATAAAATTAGCTAATTGGCTAATCAGCTAATTAGCTAATTGGACTTATTTTTGAAAAATGGAAAGTTTATCAACGGATACAAAAAATATTTTGGGATTGAAATTGGTTACAGATCCAAGATGGGTTGATCTGGCAGCAATTTCATTGCAGGAAATTTTAACTGACCATGCATGGTGCGAACAAAAAGCTGCCAACAGTTGTATCTCCCTTATTCAAAAATATAATGATAAGGATGAACTGGTAAATGAACTATCCCCAATTGTAACAGAAGAATGGGGACATTTTCGCCAGGTGCTTGGCGAATTAAGAAAAAGAAATTTACAACTTGGTAAACAGCGCAAGGATGAATATGTAAATAAACTGCTCGATTTTCAAAAGAAAGGAGGCAGTCCTGGTGAAAGGTTATTGGATCAATTACTAACGATGGCTTTGATAGAAGCCAGGAGCTGCGAACGTTTTAAACGATTAAGCGAATCGCTTGCAGATGATTACATGAGAACTTTTTATCGAAAATTTATGGAAAGTGAAGCAGGGCATTATACATTATTCATACATCTTGCCGATACTTACATCAACAAAGAAGAAGTAAGAAAGCGATGGAAAGAATGGATTGCTTATGAGACTCATGTAATGCTTGAGATGGAAGTGAGAGGCGACAGAATACATTGACTACTTTAAAGTCTAAGTTTTTACAAACTTGCAATCCATTAAAGGAGATTTTTGTAAAGTCTGAAATGTTAGCGTTAGTTTATTAAAGAGTAACAGATGATGGGCTGCGGGATTGAAGTGAAAATCTTTTTGCCTGAAAAATTTCAAGTTTAAAAATTATATCCGGCAAAAAATTGAAACGAAAAGCCCGGGCTGTAGATGATTTAGAAATATAGATGAGAGCCCCAAATTTCAATTGACTTAATGTTTATTTAATCTTTGAAAATATCCTGCTCCAGCGTGGGCCACTGTCGTAGCTAAACCATATTAATGATGCTTTGCCTACCACATGATCTTCCGGTACAAAGCCCCAGAAGCGGCTATCGAGTGAGTTGTGCCGGTTGTCGCCCATCATCCAGTAATAATTCATTTTAAAAGTATAGCTGGTAGCAGCTTTATCATTAATAAAATATTGGCCGTTTTTTTCTTCGAATTTATTGCCTTCATACACTGCAATACTTCGTTTATAACGAATTATGTTATCAGGATTAAGTTGTATCGTTGCGCCCTTTTTGGGTATCCACATGGGGCCGTAATTGTCTTCGCTCCAGTTATAAGAAGCCACATACGGAAATAAAAAAATACTTTCATCCTGTGGAGAATGTATAACGGGTTCAATATTTTTCACAACGGGAAGCATCTTGAGCATAGCCATTTCCCCATCACTCATATTAATTTCATAAGAGTTATTATCATGCTGAGACACATCATTTTTCTCGGGATCATCGGGGTAAAATTTTATTCCCATACCAATCAATTGATCCGGATCAAGAGGAGCACTTGTAGTAACTGTATATTTAAATTCATGGTAAGTTGGAAAGGGCTGGGCAACATTATTAATATACAATACCCTGTTTTTTATTTGCAGCGTATCGCCTGCTATGGCTACACATCTTTTAATAAAATTTTCTCTTTTATCAACCGGCCTCGCAATAATCATATCACTATATTGATCATTTACTCTCGCTCTTGCATCCTGTTCTGAAATATGATCCATAATCATTCTTCGTTGCATCTCCTGGTAATACGTAATTCTTGATCCAAAATTTATTTCATCATTAATAAGTGTATCATTGACAGGAAAATTGAAAACCACAACATCGTTTCTTTTTACAGGGCTTGCAAACCAGCGTGTGTAAGGTATATGAATCCATTCTACATAGGATTTTGTATTAAGTCCCGGGATAGTATGATGAACAAAAGGCATGGCAATTGGCGTATTGGGAATACGGGGGCCATAACTAAACTTACTTACAAATAAAAAATCATTGACCAGCAAAGTCTTTTCCATTGAAGGTGTTGGAATCGTATACGCTTCAAATACAAATGTGCGGATGAGTGTTGCTGCAACAATTGCAAAAGCGGCTGCGTCTATCCATTCCCGTATGACGCCCTTTTTATAATTTTTTACAACCGGAATGCCGGCATATCTTTCTTTATCGGAATAGCCTAAGTATGGAAAATATATAAAAGGTATAAAAACTGTTGCGGCATGCTGAAGAAATCCAAACCTACCAAAATGCTCAACAAACTTTATGCAAATCCAGATGGTTATAAACTGTCCGGCAATTGGTATTAATTGGAGAAAAAACCAGATTTTTTTCAATTGCATTTTTTCAACCATGCACCAGGTGTTGTATAAAGGAATCAATGCTTTCCATGGCTCAATGCCGGCTTTCTTAAACATTCCATACAAACCAATATGCCAGAGAATAAAAGCAACGATAAATAAAAGTAAACCTATACTCATTTTAAATTTTTTGTAATGCGGACAAAAGTACCGTTTTAAACTTCTACATAAAAAACCGCTGGAAAATTGTTATCATTAGTTTAACAACTTAATACACGAATTATCAAGGAGTAATTACATGAATAAATCCACTGCTTTTCTCTTAATTAGTATAATCAGGCGGGATATAAATAAATATGTTATTACAAAATTTCTCTAATTATTGCATTAACTTTTTGTGCCCTGTTCATAATCATAAAATGGCCACCATCCGCAATTACATAATCAGCTTTGATATTTTTTATAGGAAAGATATGGTCTCTGCCGCCATGAATATGGATACAATTTTCAGGTATCCATTCGCTTTTCCAATGAAGAATCTGGTCGATAGCCCAATCGGTATATTGTTGCCCTATGCTACTGCGATACTCCCGCACTAATTTTAATTCATCCTTGTTTTCAATTCCCAAATTGTAATTCTGGAGGGGCTCTAATATTTTAAAAGATCGAAGCGGAAAAAATTTATGCAATTTTGATTTACCGGCAAGCCTCATCCACAAAGGAAATTCACGAAATGACTTTACGCTTGAGATTAAAATAACTTTATGTGCTTTAATAAGTTTAGCGATTTCAATGCACATTATTCCACCAAATGACAATCCCAAAAGGATAGGATTTTCATGTTGTATTTTTTCACTCATTCTCTTAGCATATTCTTCAATACTTTCTTTTTTTAAAGGAATGAGCCAGGGAATAAACTGAATCAAATTATCTCCAAAGTCCAGTTTTGAAAAAACACGTTCATCCGCTCCGAAGCCGCTGATGCAATAGATATGTTTCATATATTGGCAAAAAACTTTCGGGATTTCATGTAAGTTTATTTTTTTGGCAATACATAATTTTCAACATCATCAGTGGTAATATCTTTTCCTGAAAGAATTATCAAACGTTCAACAACATTCCGCAACTCACGAATATTGCCTGTCCAGTTGTGATTCTGAAGTAAGTCAACTGCTTTTTTATCAATTGTTTTTTTTGGCTGTCCATAATCTGTACCAACATCTTCAAGGAATCTGTCGACAAGTAATGGAATGTCGCCCAGGCGATCGTTAAGAGAAGGAACGTGTACAATAATAACACCAAGGCGATGATAAAGATCAAGCCTGAAATCTTTGCTTTCTACTTCTTTGAGAAGGTCTTTATTTGTAGCAGCAATCACTCTTACATCTACATTAATATCTTTATCAGCCCCTACCCTTGTAATCTTTCCTTCCTGCAGGGCACGCAATACTTTGGCTTGTGCGTTAAGACTCATATCACCTATTTCATCAAGAAACAAAGTGCCACCATTCGCTTGTTCAAATTTACCTATGCGTTGTTTTACGGCAGAAGTGAAGCTGCCTTTTTCATGTCCGAATAATTCACTCTCTATTAACTCTCCTGGTATGGCTGCACAATTCACTTCAACCATAGGACCTTGCGAACGGTTACTTTTTTCATGTATCCATCTTGCAACAAGTTCTTTGCCAACGCCGTTTTCACCAGTTATGAGAACACGGGCTTCCGTAGGTGCAATTTTATCAATGGTATCTTTTATCTTTTTTATAGGAGATGATTCACCAACTATTTCCTGCACCTTACCTACTTTTCGTTTCAACACTTTAGTTTCAGCAACCAATGAATTTTTATCCATTGCATTGCGAAGCGTAATTAACATGCGGTTAAGATCGGGCGGCTTGGAAATATAATCATAAGCACCTTTTTTTACAGCCTCTACAGCGGTTTCAATATTTCCATGCCCGCTTATAATAATAATGGGGACTTCATCATTTATCTCTTTTGCTTTTTCAAGAAATTCGATTCCATCAAGTTTTGGCATTTTAATATCGCACAGAACGAGATCGTAATTTTTTTCTTTAAATTTTTTGAGGCCTTCTTCCCCATCGGCTGCTTCATCAATTTTATAACCTTCATAACTGAGTATTTCGGTTAACGTTTTCCTGATGCTTTTTTCATCATCAATAATAAGAATTGAAGGCATTTTATTTAATTTTTTAATTAGCTAATTAGCCAATCAATTGGCTGCTTCCATCATTAAATAAGCTTTAATAAATCCATCGAGTTCACCATCCATCACAGGATTTATATTTCCTACTTCATAATCGGTTCTGTGATCTTTTATCATTTTATAAGGATGGAAAACATAGCTGCGTATCTGGCTCCCCCACTCTATTTTTTTCTTTGTTGCATTGGTTGCATTTAATTTTTCCTGGCGCTTACGCATCTCTTCTTCATATAACCTGCTTTTCAACATGGTCATTGCTTTCTCACGGTTCTCACCCTGTGTACGTGCCTGCTGGCATTCTACAATAATTCCCGAAGGCTTGTGTGTAAGCCGTACTGCGGTTTCTACTTTATTTACATTTTGGCCGCCACTGCCACCACTTCTAAAGAAAGCCCACTCCACATCAGCAGGATTTACTTTTATATCAACCGTATCATCAACTAACGGATACACGTAAACGCTGGCAAAACTGGTATGCCGTCTTGCATTACTATCGAAAGGGGAAATACGAACAAGCCTGTGCACACCACTCTCAGCTTTTAAGAAACCATAAGCAAACGGGCCATCAAACTGAAGGGTTGCACTTTTTATGCCGGCTCCATCTCCTGCCTGGTAGTCAAGTTCGGTTACACTCCAGCCCTGCTTTTCGCCGTACATACGGTACATGCGAAGCAGCATCTCCGCCCAGTCCTGGCTTTCTGTACCACCTGCACCGCTGTTAATCTGGAGCACCGCAGGCATCTCATCTTCAGGCTTATTGAGCGTACTTTTAAATTCAGCTTCCTCAATAGCAGCAACCGAATGGTTATAAGCCACCTTCACTTCCTCTTCATCGGCTTCGCCTTCTTTCCAGAAATCAAATAACACAGCAAAGTCATCCACTTTTGATTGCACATCATTAAACAGGTTCATCCAGAACTCGTTTAATTTAATGTCTTTTAAAATGGAAGTTGCCCGTTGGTTGTCGTTCCAAAAACCGGGAGATAAGGAAAGTTGTTTATCATTATTTATTTTCTGCTGACGATTCTCAACGTCAAAGAAACCTCCTCAAAACCAGTATGCGGTCTCTTAAATCTTTTATTTGTTCCTGTGTCATAGGGCGCAAATATAATGATGATTATGTAAATGAGTTCATTAGAAAATATTCTCACGAATTGCAGATAATTTTAAGCTAAATAATTTTTGTATGAAAGTAAATGTTCGTTTAATTTTATAATATGCTCTCAATACTTACTTCTCTTTTTGAAAGAGATCTCAACAAATTGATCGAAGAAATAAACTTATATAAAAATGAAGCTGATCTTTGGAAAGTAAAAAAAGGTATCAGTAATTCGGGAGGAAGTTTAACCCTGCACCTGATAGGTAATCTCAGGCATTTTATTGGCGCAACATTGGGTAACACGGGCTATGTGCGTGAGCGTGATAAAGAATTTTCTTTAAAAGATATTCCACGCAAACAATTAGTTGATGACGTAAATAATACATCTGTCATTATTACAAATACTTTATCTTCTTTATCAAAAGATGATCTTGAAAAAGATTTCCCCGTTCCAATTAACAACAAAATTTCGTCCGCAGGCTTTATTCTTATCTTTTTACTTGCCCATTTAAACTACCATTTGGGCCAAATAAATTATCATCGCCGGCTAACAGATTAAATAGTTTAAAAAAATATTCAAGATCAAAGGATTGGAACAAGCCATCATTTGTATCTTGCGGGTATTATGGGGTTCACGAAAATTGCATTAACAGGATACAAAAACTATGAGTCTCAGATCTTTCATTTTGACCAAAGAATTGTGGGCATTTGCGGTCTTAACGGCAAAGGCAAAACTAACCTGCTTGATGCCATCAATTATATTTGTTTTACCAAAAGTTATTTTTCAAAAACAGATACGCTGAATATTTTTTTTGGTGCAGAAGGTTTCCGTCTTGAAGCGGAATTACAAAATGGAAAAAATGGCAATTCAAAAGCCCAAAAAATTGTATGCATTTACCGGTCACCTTTAAAAAAAGAATTTTATCTTGATGATGTCGCTTATGTAAAATTTTCTCATCACATAGGTAAATTTCCATGCGTGATGATTGCCCCGGATGATATTGAAATTATAACAGGCGCAAGTGAAGAACGAAGAAAATTTCTGGATACATTAATAAGCCAGGTTGATGCTGAATATCTTCAACAACTTATTGTGTATAACAAAGTGCTCCTGCAACGAAACAGCTTCTTAAAGAATGAAACTTTTCAATCAAATTTTGATGTACAACTTTTGGATGCGCTGGATGCTCAATTAATAAAGCCGGCAGAATACATTCACCAAATGAGGAAACAGTTTTGTGAAAAGCTCATTCCGCTTGTCAGAAAATTTTATAAAGAGATATCCGGCAATGACGAAATAATTTCTTTAGCATATAGCAGCTATCTGAATGATAATAAATTTTCAAAATTGCTGTTGTCTTGCCGGCAAAAAGATATACTAACCCAACGAACCAATGCAGGGATTCACAAAGACGATCTTATTTTTTTATTGAATGAAAATAATTTTAAAATTATAGCATCACAGGGCCAGCGCAAAAGCTTACTTTTTGCCTGCAAGCTTGCTGAGTTTGAAATGTTATTTTCAATAAAAGGCTCGCCACCACTGTTATTGCTTGATGATGTATTTGAAAAGCTTGACGAAATTCGAATGAGAAATTTATTACAATATGTTTGTAAAAAAAATAACGGACAGGTATTTATAACAGATACCCATAAAGAAAGATTAGAGAATGCATTGTCAGAATTTGAGAACAATGTGCAGATTATAGAACTTAATTAAGTCTTTGACAAAATCAGGATGACAGTTCTTTAAGAACATCTTTGCTAAAATCAAATAGTTACATGCAAGTGACCTTTCAACCCTTCGATTCCACAGAACAGGCTAAGCTCAGGGCGACAAAACTCTTGTGAGTTTTGGATAGAACAAACGGTTTAGCATTTATATAATTTCTATAGCAATACTCATTGAATCATTTTTTTAGAATATAAAAGCTTTGTCATGCTGAGTTTATCGAAGCATCGCCAAGTAGAGTCTCTCCACCTGTCAAAAGGCTGAAACAAAAACATACATTTATTATCACATAAATCTAATTTCAGTTTACCTTATCTTTATTTTATGGCAGAGATATCAATTGGTGAAGCGTTAAAGGAATTTTTAAAAACCAGCAAATTAAAAGGCGGCGTACAGGCATTACAAATTGAAGATGCGTGGGAAAAAATTATGGGAAAAACTATAGCGAGATATACTGATAAAATTGAGATCATTAATTCAACTTTATTCATTTCATCAACGGTAGCCCCTTTGAAAAATGAATTGCTCTATCAAAAAGAAAAAATTATTGAAAGAGTGAATGAAGCACTTGGTGAGAAAGTAATTAAAAATGTTGTTATAAAGTGAACCCTAACACCTAAAGGGGAACTGATTTAATATAATGGATCTTAATTCCACTGTATGAGTTAGTAGTATTTATTTCATTTTTATTCTTGGGTCAATGAGCCCATAAAGAATATCAGCAAGAATATTTATGAGTACAAAAATAGTTGCAGAAAATAAAACTGAACCCATCACAACGGGATAGTCAAGCTTTTCAAGTGCATTCACTGTCACTTTACCAATACCTTGCCATCCAAAAATATATTCTACAAAAAAAGCGCCTGCCAGTAATTCTGCAAACCAACCTGTAATGGCTGTAATAACCGGATTCAACGCATTGCGCAACGCATGACGGTAAACTACCTGTGTTCGGCTTAAACCCTTCGCATAGGCAGTTCTTATATAATCCTGACTAAGAACCTCAAGCATTGAGCTCCTGGTTAATTGTGTAATAATAGCAAGCGGACGAATACCCAGTGTAATTGCAGGAAGTATTAAGTTTTGCAACGTCAGGTAACGTTGACCGTTAGTTTCATCAATGTTGAACCAGCTCCCCGTTAAAGGCAGGCCGGTATAAGAATGCAGCACTACGCCAAACAAATACGCAATAACGATTGCCATAAAAAATGAAGGAGCAGATATGCCAATAACACTTGCAAAAACAGATGACGTATCAAGCCATGTGTTGTGCTTTACTGCTGCCAACACACCCAGAAAAATTCCGGCAGTAGTTGCAAAGAGCATAGCTGCAAATGCCAGCATTAACGTGCCGGGCAAAGCATCCAGCAAAATGTCAATTACATCTTTTTTTGTTTGATAACTGCGACGCAGATAAGGAATTTTAATAGAGAACCGATAGCTACCAGGTTTGGTATTGCCTCCAATAAAAAACCCGTGCAGTTTTTTTTCTTCAATTTCTTTTGTTGTATGAACAGCTACCGGTGACACATCATTTGCATATAATAAAAATTGTTTCCATTTTGGCTTGTCTAGGTACAGTTCTTTCCTGATATTATCCATTGTTTTTTTATCACCCGTTTGCCCTGCAATTAACCGTGCAGGGTCTGCAAATGCCTGGAAAATAAAAAAAACAATAACTACAACACCCGCCAAAACAAGTATACCGTAAAACAATTTTTTTATAAGAAGCTGAAGCATGCTTACAATTGAAAATGCAAAATTTGAAACTGAGAAGTCAAAATTTTATATTCATGATTCATCACTCTAACATTATTTTGTCACACTTTTGAAATCTGCCCAGCCCCATTTGTTTTGCACAACAGGCCCTTTCATAAGATATAATTCCGGATTGGTACGTGCTGCAGTTTTAAATGCTGTAGCATCCAGACTTACAACAGGAATATTATAATTATTTCTTTCGTTAAAAAATTGTTGTGCTTCTGCAGCCTGCGATGCTACAATAAGGAGTGGAATGTTTTTACTTTTTGCCAAACGGTATATTACCATAAAATTATCGAGCCAGTAATCAGTATCTGCAGAAAAATCTTTTACAAAAAATAAATAGTATTCTCCAGGCATATTCAGGATGGCATCTGTAGAATCGCTCCCTGAAATGGTTGTGAGATAAAAATCTTTTACAGGTGGCTCATTATTTTTTCCTTTTTGAATAATAAAATCTTCTCTTCTTACAAATTCCCATGTTGAATCGGGTAAATTATTTTTTGAATACTTTTTTTCCTTTCCATCTTTTTTATAAAAGAATTTAAAATCTTTTTTATCAGCAACAGCATTGGCAGGCATTTTTCTAAGTTCAATAAGATTGTTACCTTTTTTAAAAGGAAGGCAATCAACAACAGGCATATGCCGCAAAACGAACCATTGAAATCCAAGGACGAGACAAATAGAAGTAATAAAGATTAAAAAATCAGCACGTCTTGTTAAAACAGGCGTAATGTATTTTGTATCAAAAAAAATAAAAAGTATTAATGCAAATAAAATTAAGTCTTTGATGAATGACTGCATAGCAGTTAATGGAATACAATCACCAAAGCATCCGCACGTCGCAATCTTACCGGAAAAAGCAGCATAGGCGGTCAAAAAACCAAAGAAAAGAATAAGCAATAAAAGCAACAGGCTGAATAATCTTTTCCAGGAGCCTAACAGAATTCCAACGCCCACTACAATTTCCAGGGTGATCATAATTATTGAAAACGGCAGTGCATAATTATCAAGCCAATACATGATGTGGGTGAGAGAAGAATTTTGTGCCCACACGTCAAAAAATTCCTGCATTTTGTAAGAAAGGCCTAATGGATCATTTGCCTTTATAAGTCCCGAAAAAATAAAAAGAATTCCTACAAGAACACGCGCTGTGTTAACCAATATTTTCATTTCTATTTTTTGAATAGTTCATAGTTTTTAGCCTCACAGACTTTATAAATCTATAAGGTGTGCTGACAGTATTAAAGCAAACACTGCATAGTTGATGATGTCGCAAAAATTCGCGTCTATGCCTTCACTTACTAAGGTTTGTCCATCGTTTTGTATGATTTGTTTTATGCGAAGAACTTTAGAAAGTATAAGATCAACAAAACTTTCCTGGCTCATATCTCTCCACGCCTCGCTATAATCATGATTTTTATCACCCATTAATTTTTTGGTAAGTACAACTTTTGCATCATACAACTTAGTAACCTCATGCAAAGAAATTTCTTCTATTTCCTCGTCACGTATATCAAGCTGTATTAAACCAATGATTGCATAGTTTACAATTCCTTTAAACTCGCCGGCAACATCATCGTCAATTTTTTGAATATTAATTTCCTGGATGTTTCTGATTCGTTTCGCTTTTATATAAATTTGGTCGGCGATTGAAATGGTGCGATACACTCTCCATGACGTACCATAATCTTTTGTTTTTTTCAGAAAAATTTCTTTGCAACTTTTAATTACTGTGTCGTATTGTTGATCGGTGGTAACTTGCATAATAATTATCGCCAAATTTAATCATTAACACACAATGTTTTCATTGAACTGTAAAGGGAAACCAGTATTAATTGAAAAGCCTTTGGTGATGGGTATTCTCAACCTCACTCCTGATTCCTTTTATGCAGGAAGCAGGTTGCAAAATATGGATGAAGTATTTAATAAGGCCTGTAAAATGATTAATGAAGGCGCTGATATTCTGGATATAGGAGGGCAAAGTACAAGACCGGGGAGTGAACGAATTTCTAAAGAAGAAGAAATGCAGAAAGTATTACCGGCTATTGAAATGCTTATAAAAAAATTTGATCCCGTTATTCTCTCTATTGATACTTATCATTCAGGTATTGCAAAAGAAGCAGTGAATGCCGGAGCTTCAATTGTGAATGATATAAGTGGAGGTACGATGGATAAAAATATGCTGGAAACAGTGGCTTCCCTTAATGTGCCCTACATCTGCATGCATATAAAAGGAGTACCCGAAACAATGCATCTTAATGCCAGCTATGAAACTGTAGTTAAAGAAATTCTTGATTTTTTTATTCAAAAAATTAATGAGTGCAGGCTCGCAGGAATTAAAGATGTTATTGTTGATCCTGGTTTTGGTTTTGGGAAAACAGTTGATCATAATTTTACTTTACTTAAGAATCTTTCTATATTTAAAATGCTTGAAAGGCCAGTAATGACAGGTATCTCACGAAAATCAACTATTTATAAAACACTTAATATTGATATTGAAGATTCGCTTAACGGAACAACTATATTGAATACTCTTGCTTTACACAATGGTGCAAATATATTACGTGTTCACGATGTAAAAGAAGCAAAGGAAGCTGTTACACTTTTTGAAGCTTACGCTAACGCTAAAGCATAAACGCCCCGTGTTTAAACGAGGCGTTTAATAAATTAATTGCAAATTTTATTTCCCCTGTTGCTGAGGTGGTTGTTGCGGCTGTTGCTGCATACCATTCTGTTTTTGTTGTAACTGTTGCTGGAGTTGCATCATTTTTTGCTGTGCTTCCATTTTTGTACGATATTGATCCTGTGTCAATACATCAACAACTGAAACTTCAAACATAAGGGGAGTATTGGGCTTTATATCACCACCGGCTCCCCTGGGACCATAGGCCAGATATGAAGGAATAAACAATCTGCCTTTACCACCTTTCTTAAAATAAACTAATCCGTCAGACCAGCCTTCAATCGATCCTCTTTGGCCAACAACAAAAGTAAAAGGCTTCATAGACTTGCCTGTGGAAGCATCATAACTCTGGTCGAAAATTTTTCCATCAAGTGTCATTCCTTTGTAATCTACAGTAATGGCTTTTCCACTATCAATGGCATCGCCTTCTCCGGGATTTTGTATTTCAACATATGTTCCTTTTGCACTTTTAGATGCTTTAATATTGTTTTTAGCTAAGTAGTCACTTAAAGATTTATCATCAATTGCTTTTTGTTTTATTACAGAAACAGAATCGATTTTTCTAATATTTTGAAGAGCTTCATTTTTTAATGAAAGAGCTTTAGCCGGGTCCGTGATTATGTCTATTATTTTAAAACGATATCCAAGAAATTGCCCTTTTTTCGCAAACGGTGGCAGTTGATTAAACTTCAATATAGTATCTGTTGACATGCGGGTAACAATACTATCTCCTTTTTTGGATGATGTAAATATTCCAACATACTCTGCCGGTAACTTAGTTGAGTCAACTTCTATTACCTGGGCAACAGAATCGTATGGCGTAGATAGTAAGGAGTCGTTGTAATAGCTGTAAGCTTTAAACTGGATGGCATTACCATACTTAATATCATTACCTCCGTTTCCACCTACTACTTTGTATTCCAAGCCCGTTTTGGTCTTTTTAAATTTTTGATCTGCACAACCCATAGCCAATAATAATAATGCCAGGGTTGCGAGGCTAAGTAACTTGTTCATTTGTATTTTTTTATAATTGTTAACTGTTTAATTGTTTTTTATTTTCTTTAATAGCTTCTTTAAATTTTGTAACTACCTCTTCCAGAGTTTCATTGTTTTTTCCGCCGGCTGCATTAAAATGTCCACCACCATTAAAATATTTACGGGCGAAACTATTTACATCAAAACCTTCCTTGCTTCGGAAAGAACTTTTACGTTCGTCTCCACGATCTATTATAACCGCAGCCAGCCTGATACCTTTTATACTGAGAGGAAAATTCACGAGGCCTTCAGTATCCCCTGTTTTTACATTGTATTTAATAAGATCTGATTGCGGGATAGCGATAAGCGCTGTATTATATTCGTAAAAAACTTCCATCCGGTTCAGTAAGATATTTCCAAAAAACCTGAATCGCCCTTCAAGAAAATTATCAAATAAATTTTCATGAATCTGGCTATGTTTAAGTCCTTTATCCTTAAGGTCAGCAATCATTCTATGAACACTTGATGAAGTAGAATTGAATCTGAACGATCCGGTATCTGTCATTACGCCGGCATATAAACATTCAGCAACTTCATTATTAATTTTTTTAGAATGCCCGCTTGCTACAATAAAATCATATACCATTTCCGCAGTAGAACTTTTATTTTCATCGCTTATTCCATAATCAAATTCATCGATCTGCGGTTGTTGATGATGATCAATCAATATTTTTGTAAAGGGCAAAGACGCAATTACCGGTTCCATTTTTTTAGTGCGGTTAAGTATATTAAAATCAAGGCAAAAAATCCATGCTGCCTGTTTTAAAACCAAATTGGATTTTTCGTTTTGCATTTCAAAATCCAACACTTTTTTTGTGCCTGGCATCCAACTTAAAAAAGCCGGCCAGTTCGTAGGAGAAATTACTGTAATAGTATGACCAAACTGAATAAGGAAATGATACAATCCAAGACCTGAACCCATTGCATCTGCATCTGGCTTTTGATGAAAAGTAATAACTATATTTTTTGGCTCCTCAATTAAAGCAAATATTTCACTGATGGGTTTCATAAAAGGCTGCAAAAGTAGCTTAAATAAGCCAATGCGAAAATTTGAAAGATGTGTAATTGAATATCGTGTTTATTAAATATGACGATAATCTGAATAATGGCAATAAATTCTGTCCATCATTTTTTGAAACTATTAGAAATATTTAAGATTAATATTTAATAATCAGGAAAATCTGCTTCCCATAACTAATTAGGTTTCCATGTGTTGTTATCAAAATTAACATCAGGAAAAATATGTTGAGGATCGATCGTAACAGATTTAATATTTTCTGTTGTGTTTAATTTTTCGATCCATTTATTTCCATTTTGCCATACTTCTACAGGAATTTTCACCGTATCTGTTTTACCACTTACCGTTTCAAATTGCAAATAAACCGGCATCGCCATTTTATCCATATTTTCTATAGTTACCAAAGCACCCTGTGTAGAATCATCTCTCACATATTTAACGCTTGTAATTGCCTGGTCTAATTTATAATTTTCAATAAACATTCCTTTCCAGAACCAACCTAAGTCTTCCCCACCTGCATTCTCCATTGTTCTGAAAAAATCCCATGGCGTTGGATGCTTATACGCCCATCTTTTAATATAAGTTTGGAAAGCATAGTCAAACACTTTTGGGCCAAGAATTTCATCACGTAAAAGGGTAAGCGCATAGCCAGGCTTTTGATATAAAGCCAGGCCGATATTAAATTCTTTGAGAGCATCAGGCTCACTCATAACAGTTTCAGTATTATCGCCAAACATGTATTTATAAAGAAAACTTTTATTTTGGGGTCGCTGTTTATATTCACCACTATTAAAATCAAGAACGGCCAGTGAATTTATAAAAGTATTAAAGCCTTCATCCATCCAGCCATATTTTCTTTCATTACTTCCCACGATCATCGGGAACCATGTATGTCCAAACTCATGATCCGTTACACCAAATAACCCGGAACGTTGGGCTTTGTAACCGCAAAACACAATGCTTGGATACTCCATTCCCCCAACATTACTGGCAACATTCGTTGCAGTGTTGTATGGATATTCGAACCATCTTTTAGAATAATTTTCTATACTATTTTTTGTATATTCTGTTGCCCTGCCCCATGCACTGTCTCCTGTAGATTCTTCGGGATAAACACTCATAGCTAATGCCTTTCTCCCCGAAGGAAGATTCATTCTTGCTGCATCCCAAATAAATGACGTTGAAGCAGCCCACGAAACATCTCTTGCATTTTTTATTTTAAAATGCCAGGTTATTTTTTCTTTCTGTGGACGCGAAGAGGGTTCATTCACTTCCGAAGCAGTGCGGATCATAACAGTTTTATCGCTTTGCCTTGCCTGTGTAAGTCTCTGCAGTTGTAGAGGAGTTAATACGTCCTGTGAATTTTGAAGTTCACCGGAACCTACAATTAATTCTTTAGCTGGTGCAGTAATCGTATAATCATAATCACCATAATCAAGATAAAATTCACCCGCACCGAGGTAGGGCAAAGTGTTCCATCCTTCAATATCATCATACACACACATACGCGGATACCATTGGGCTATCGCATAGATCTTCCCGTTTTTGGTATCAAGGATACCCATCCTGTCCGAGCCATATTTTGGAATGGAAAATGAATAATCAATCTTAAATTGTACGGTTCCGCCATTCGCTGCTAACGGAGCGGGTAGACGCAATTGCATTCTTGTTTCTGACACTACATCTGTTATACTTTTTTCTGAAGATATTCCTTTTGCTGATAAAATTTTAACTGACTGTATTTTGTAACCTCCTTCAAATTTTGAATTGACATCACCATACCTGCTTCTGCCCATTGCCGGTGTTTTAGCCTGTCCCCGGGAATTAAGATTGTATAAATTCTGATCAAGGTATAGCCACAAAAATGACATGGTCTGCGGGCTATTATTGGTGTAGGTAATAGTTACGCTCCCGGTAATTTCATCTTTAATATCATCAAGTGATGCCGCTATTTTGTAACTGGCTTTATTGGTCCAGTATTTTATGCCTGGTTCACCATCGGCTGCACGGTATTCATTTACAGAAGAAGGATAAAAATTTGGTGCAAATAAATCATGAGGATCATAAGTTGATTTTTGAGTTTGTGCAATAACAGAAGCGCATATCAAAATAAGAAACCCTGTTAAAAGTTTTTTTGTAAACATGTTTTATATTATTTGATGGAAGTTAGTTGCTTTGAATATAGGCAAGAAAATATTTTATTAACTATTATTAATTGACGCCGATTGTTTTTTAATCCCATTTTTTAAGAAGATCCCTGCCTTCATTTTTTATTTTTTCATCGTCCTGAGTTTTGTCAGGAAGGGTAAACATTACCATTAAATTTTGTTTGGCAATTTTTTCTTCATCCGTTTTTTTATATGCTTTCGCAAGAGAAAGATAATTCAACACGAAACCAGGATTTATTGATTTTGATTTCTCAAAACAATGAATAGCATCATCAATACCTGCAGGAGGGAGAGAGCCATAAAAAACTTTTACAGCAGCACGTTCAAAATAATTTAAACCGTTTATTTCATAATACCATTTACCCAATATATACCAGGCTTTATAATTCTGTGAATCATATTGAATAGCAAAATCAGCATATTTTTTGATGTCTTTTACGGCTTCTATTTTTTCTTTACCGCTTTTTCGCATAGCTTCTCTTCCTATCACCAATGCCTTTACAAAATTTGCATCAGAATAATGAGGATTTATTCGCAGGGCAGACTGGGCATACATTGTGGCTGCAGCATAAAAATTATCCTGTTTCACTTTATCTTCTTTTAACCTTCCACCAATCCTGCTGCAAAGTTCGCTGCATTTGCACAATGCATAAATATTTGTAGGCTG
>JBDTYU010000201.1:0-2365 GCA_040005535.1 Ginsengibacter sp.
CATTGAGTTTATTTTATCCGTTTATAATTTCTCCACCATTAGGATGAAGCACCTGCCTGTCATATAACTTGCCGATACGCAAAATGTTTCTTTAGTAATGTCATCTGGTATTAATAAACATTTTTTCCATATTCCTGTTCAATGATAGATTGATTTTCTTGTGCATCTTTATGTTCATCCAGATAAATTATGGAAACATCTGCGCCTTCTTTTGCAAACAAAATCGCTACTGCTCTGCCTATCCCGCTATCCTCACCCGAAACTAACAAAATTTTACTTTCCAGTTTTCAGTGCCTTTTGAATATGAATCATAAGTCGGATATGGCTCCATTTTCCATTCATTGCCCGGGCGGGATTGCGATTGCGGTTTTTTGGATATTTTTCGTATTAGCTTTTTGCATAGTTTTTATTTTACAATCTTAAAGCAACCACTTGTTCAATCTATGAGGAAATTATTCTACAAAATATTGCATCTATCAAAAAGGCAGGCTCTCCGCCTGCCTTAAATATTAATAATGAAAGTTTTATTCGTCAGTTTCATCTGACTTTAAAAATTCTTCCTCCCCATTAGAGTTTTTTACGACTTTTTCATCATCATTAATATTTTTTTTATGCTTGTTTCCACTTCTTGCAGCAAGATGAAGTTGGGTATCAGTTCCTGCAGAACTTCGACCTGTTACATGAGTGTCATTTGTTTCTGCTCCAACTTCATTACTGCCTAGAGATGGTTGCGTTACTTTTTCATTGTCTGCCATAATAAATATTTTTAGTGAATAATATTTTATGAATGAAAATTATATGCCAGTAATATAAAGCCTGCTTTATAACCGGGCCTTAACAATGAATGACGTTATTTTTGCTCATGAATTACCTGGCGCATGCATTTCTTTCGTTCAATGAAACTGATATTCTTGCCGGAAACATGATCAGTGACTTTGTAAAAGGAAAAGCAAAATTTAATTATCCTCCGGGTATTCAAAAGGGAATTCATTTGCATCGCTTAATAGACAGCTTTACCGACAATCATCCTGAAACAGCAATCGCAAAAAAATTTTTCAGGCCACAGTATCGTTTATATTCAGGCGCTTTTGCGGATGTGGTGTACGATCATTTTCTTGCCCTTGATACAAAGCAATTTCAAGACTATGGAAATCTTGAAATTTTTTCATTAAGCGTTTATCGATCACTTGAAACAAATCTTTTTTTATTTCCTCAGCGTTTTCAAAAGATGTTTCCCTATATGAAATCGCAAAACTGGCTCTGCAACTACCAGTTAAAGGAAGGCATTCAAAAAAGTTTCAACGGTGTTGTATACAGAGCTGCTTATTTAAATGAATCTGAAGTTGCTTTTGAAATTTTTAATCAATATTATCATGAGCTTGAAAAATGTTACCAGAATTTCTTTCCAGAACTTAAGGAATTTGCTTACAATAATTTAGGCAACCTTTTGGCTGGTTAAATCCATCTATATTTGTAAATCAGTAAAATTATGAAAACACTTTTTGCCATCTTTCTTTTAGCATTGAGCTTTCACTCACCGGCACAAATGAATGCTTCAGGTCTTCCGCCGCTTGATAAATCACCAATGGATATGAGCTATTATCCGGTTATTTATCCGATACTTAAAATACAGGATAAAGCGACTGAGCCTTTGGTAATGCGGCTTATATATAGCAGGCCACAACTGAACGGCCGTAAGGTTTTTGGTGAATTACAGGAATATGGAAATGTATGGAGGCTGGGTGCGAATGAGGCAACTGAAATTGAATTTTTTAAGGATGTAAAAATTAATGGCAAAAAAATAAAGAAAGGGCGTTATACCTTGTACGCTATTCCTTTTCCTGATAAATGGACACTTATTGTAAACAAAGAAACCGATATATGGGGAAGCTTTCGTTATGATCAAACAAAAGATATAGTTCGTATGGATTTGCCTGTAATAAAAAATGAAAGTACAGAAGCGATGACGATTTTTTTTGACAAATCTTCCACCGGAGCAAACATGTATATGTATTGGGATGATGTAAAAGTTTCTTTGCCAATTGTGTTCTGAAAAAAGTTAATTGGTTTATTAGTTAATAGTTAAGTAGGGTTAACTGGTTAATTGGTTTATTGGTTAATTTGTCAGCTCAGCGAATTAATTATTTCTAAACTATCTAAACCCTAAACTATTTAAACCCTAAACTATTTAAACCGTAACCCTCTAAACCCTTAAACAAACTCATTTGAAACTCGCAACTAAATTAATTCATGCCGGTATAGTACCGGATCCTTCAACAGGCGCTATCATGACGCCCATTTATCAAACGGCAACTTACGTGCAGGAAAGCCCTGGTAAGCATAAAGGTTACGAATATGCCAGGAC
>JBDTYU010000202.1:0-3461 GCA_040005535.1 Ginsengibacter sp.
ATATTGCTGGAAAAAGAAAGGGCAGCAATGGAACTCCATGTATATAAAAGCTGATACTGTATTGCAGGATATAGCACCCGGTTCTGAAGAAGAATTTATTTTTGAACATTACTATGGGTATAATAAATTAAGCAACAAAACTTCTATTGAGTATTCTTTGGAACATCCACGCTGGCAGGTATATCCGGTTAAAAATTACAAACTTAACTGCGATGTTGAAAAACTTTATGGTGTAGCCTTTGTTCCTTTTATTGAAAATGTAAAACCAGTTTCTGTATTTCTTGCCAAAGGCTCAGATGTGAAAGTGAAGATGCCTAAGAAACTTTCCAAGTAATTTCAAATCACTTTTTATAATAAATATAAAAGCCTCATACATTCTATGAAGCTTTTTTAGTGACCTCGATAGGATTCAAACCTATAACCTTCTGATCCGTAGTCAGATGCTCTATTCAATTGAGCTACGAAGCCATTTTTCGCAAAAATAATAAAAAAAATTTCAAGCTTATCTTTTAGCATCTTGCATGTTAAATAAAATTATGAAAATTTATTTCTGGTCTGTAGGAAAAGCACATGAACCTTATGTAAAAGAAGGAATAGAAATATTTACTAAAAGAATTTCACATTATTATCCCGTGGAATGGAAAATTTTTCCTTCTGCAAAAAATATATCGGCAACATTTGAAGATAAAATTAAAAAAGCTGAAGCAACACAATTATTGAATGCAACACAGCATGGCGATGAATTGATAGCTTTGGATCAAAACGGTAAACAATGGAATTCTACCGACCTCGCAACCTTTATTCAACAAAAAGCAAGCAGCAGCACAAAAAATCTAATTTTTTTAATCGGTGGATCTTATGGACTTCATGAAACTATTCTCAATATTTGCCATTATAGATGGAGCTTGTCAAAATTGATCTTTCCACACCAGCTCGTCCGGCTTATACTTTCGGAGCAGGTATACCGGGCCTGTACAATTATTCGCAATGAAAAATATCATCATTCTTAAGTTTATATGTATGTTTGATAGTTTTCAAATTTGTTCGAAATGTCAATAACAGTTATTATTATTATAATTACAGTCCTTGTATCAATAGCCGGTTTCCGTAGCGAAAAAGTAATGGATAATCTTATTTTTTATCCACCGGCAATTACAAATAATAAACAGTATTACCGCTTTATAACATGTGGTTTTATCCATGCTGATATTGGTCATTTATTTTTTAACATGTATGCATTTTATTTATTTGGAAATATTACCGAAGAAATTTTTTCAGCAATATTTGGGGCCTACGGAAAAATATTATACGTTATTATGTATCTTCTTGCATTAATCGTGTGCTTGCTGCCAAGCTATCAAAAGAATAAAACGAACCCGCATTACAGAAGCTTAGGTGCTTCCGGTGCAGTATCTGCAGCGGTTTTTGCTTACATTTTATTTAATCCTTTACAGGGCGTAGGATTAATTTTTATTCCTGTTTATATAATGGGCTTCTTATTTGGGATAATCTACCTTGTTGTATCTTATTTATTAGATAAAAAAGGGGACAGTCACATTAATCATTCTGCACATATTTGGGGAGCACTTTTTGGAATAATATTTCTTATTGTAACAAGTAAACTATTTTCCAACTACCCTGTGTTAGATCATTTTATCGACTCAGTAAAAAACCTTGATCCACACAAAATAATTACAGTTCCTTAAATAGAATTCTAAGTATGTTAATTGTACTGGTTTTTACCTTAAACCGGTCATCAATTCTTTTACCAACAATCCAAAATATTTTTTTATTGCTTTCAATTACCCAGGTTTTTTCTTTCTCATTCAACGACATTTTTTGATCAATAAAAAACCTGCTGAGTTTCTTTTTTTTCTGCATGCCTAATGGGTAAAAATAATCTCCCTGTTTCCACTTTCGCAATAATAAAGGAAAAGTAATTATCTCTGCATCTAACATTGCAATTGAATTATCGGTTGACAACTGACAATTAGTAATCATGTGCTTTTCAATTTTTAATTTACCATCAGCAAAAACAATTTCCTGATCATCTTCATTAATCAAAATATTTAAAGCCTCCATATTGTTATGAGGAACAATAATTATCCATTCACGGTTTTTAATTATTTTATGAGAAGGTGATGAAATAAATTTTCCGCTTCCGCTTTTTAAAAGATTAATAACGTCATTACATTGGTGCGAAGTGAATCCATAATCTTTTATAATCTCATAAACAATCGTGTATAGAGGTTCAATCTTTAAAAGTTTCAACACCGGGATATGGACTTCATTTCCTTTATGCTCTATCAATTTTTTTTTATGCAAATCAAGCGCATGGTGATAGAGCACACCAATGTCCCTGAACCTTTCTATATTATTCAATAAATTTTCTTCCGCCTTTGGAAAAACTTTTTGAACAAGAGGAATTATTTTATTCCTGAAATAATTGCGGGTATATTTATCTGATGCATTAGAAGTATCTTCTGTAAAAGCTAAATTATTTTCATTAGCAAATAATATCAGCTCTTCTTTTCTTGCAAATAACAGAGGACGTATAATTTTACCTTGCTTAGGCAAAATACCCCGCAAGCCTTTTATTCCGGTACCTTTAAAAAAATTCATTAAAACGGTTTCTATATTATCATTGGCATGGTGAGCAGTAAGAAGAAATGTTGAATGTTGAATGTTAGTTATCTGATGTTGATTGTCAGTTATAGGTTGCCGGTTGTCGGTTGTCGCTGTTAATTCATCAAACCAATTATATCGCAGGTCACGTGCAGCAACTTGTATTGAAACTTTATTTTCTTCAGCATGTTTTTCTGTATCGAACTTTTTAAAAAAAACTGTAGTGTCTAATTTGTTGCCAAGAGATTGAACAAACATTTCATCACGATCACTCTCTGCCCCTCTTAATTGAAAATTGCAATGTGCAATTTTAAAATTAAAACCAGCTTGTTTGCACAATTCACATAATACAATTGAATCCACTCCCCCACTTACAGCAATAATTAAATTGTCATTTTTTTGAAAAAGATTTTCATTGTGAATATTACTTATGAACCGGTTAAGGAGAGACATCATTAAGTTTGTGGATTATTCTGTTTGAAGGTCTTCAAGATCTTCATACGCTGCCTGGAGTTCACTATATGAATGATGATCATTTGCTACGTTGGCTACTTCCATTCCCCTTTCATAAACCCGCAATGCTTTAGCAGGATCTCCAATCCTTTCCAGCAATTTACCCAGGTGATAATAAGAGCCAATGTAGGTAGGTTCTCTTTTTAAAATTTCATTAAATAGTTTTTTAGCATCTGCATCATTCCCCACTTTTATATATTCCAAAGCAAGCGCATGTTGCAGGAAGCTATCTTTCTGGGCAGTTTTCATGTATTCTTTCAACTTGCCAATTCTATCCATCAAATAATTTTTTTCGTTTTGTTTCCTTAGTATCTTTGCACCTC
>JBDTYU010000203.1:0-2747 GCA_040005535.1 Ginsengibacter sp.
GTTATTGCTTCATCACCTTTTTGTTCTTCCATTTTAGAATAGTCCAAGGAACGGCCATCAATTCTTGGAGGAGTTCCGGTTTTAAGACGACTACTCTCGAATCCCCAATCAATTAATTGTTCAGTAATGCCCCCTGAAGCTTTTTCAGCCATTCTTCCACCTTTTGATTGTCTTTCACCTATGTGGATAACACCATTTAAGAAGGTACCGTTCGTTAAAATAATTGTTTTCGAATAAATTTCATGTCCGAAATCTGTTTTTATACCTGAAATGCTCCCCCCTTTTTTAATCAGGCCAATAACAGAATCCTGGTAAAAGTCAAGATTGGATAAGGTCTCCAACATTAATCTCCACTTTATAGAAAATTGTTGTCGGTCACTTTGCGCACGTGGACTCCACATTGCAGGACCTTTGCTCTTATTCAGCATTCTAAACTGAATCATTGTTTCATCAGTTACGATTCCCGAAAACCCACCCATGGCATCTATTTCTCTCACTATCTGGCCTTTAGCAATTCCTCCCATTGCGGGATTACAACTCATTTGCGCCATGTTCTGCATATTCATTGTAACTAGAAGTACTTTACTACCAAGATTTGCCGCGGCTGCTGCTGCTTCACAACCTGCATGGCCTGCGCCTACTACAATAACATCGTATTTCGGAAACATTAGACAAATTTACTATTAGAAAACAGCCATAAGAATTTAAAATGTTTCACGTGGAACATTTCACGTGAAACCTAAGAGCGAAAGATAATAATTTTCTTTTTCTCTCATTAATGCCTTTTTATTAGGTGTACGATCGGAATAATTGCATAAATGAAGAATTCCATGGATCATTACTCGTAAAAGTTCCAGTTGGTAGCTAATTTTAAATGAAATAGCATTTTCTCTTACTCTTTCAAGGCTTATATAAATTTCAGCGTCAATTGCAGAACCGTTATTAGATAAGGTAAAAGTCAATATATCAGTAAGAGTATTGTGATTTAAATATTCCTGATTAAGTTTTAACAAATAACTGTCTTTGCAAAAAACATAAGAAACACTTTTAAATTCTACATTTTCATTCCTAAAAATTGAGATAAGAAAGGATTTTAATTTTTTCTTATCCTTAATTTCAGGCATTGTACAATTATTAATAAACAAAATCTTTTGCAAACTGGAGTATTTCTAAAATCGGAATAAAGTGCAAAATGTGAATGATATATTTACTTATTGATCAACGAGTATGAATTTATCGCAGATAAAGCCTGGAACAAAAGTAAAAATTAAGTCATTTGAAAATGATGAAATTATTATCAAATTAATGGAAATGGGATGTCTTCCAGAAGAGGAAATTATGGTTTGGAAAAAAGCTCCTTTTGGTGATCCGATTTATATTTTAGTATCAGGCTATTCACTAAGTTTAAGAGCAGATGAAGCCGAAAAAATTAACGTGGAATTTTTATAAATGCTTGAAAAACAAATCATTAGGTGAAAGTCGGATTATATTTTGGCTCTTTTAACCCCGTTCATACAGGTCATTTGATTATAGCAAATTATATTGCTAACACCATTTTGTTGGAACAGATCTGGTTTGTAATATCACCTCAAAATCCATTAAAAAAAGAAATTTTTCTTCTAAATGAACATTACCGCAAGCATTTAGTTGACCTTTCTATTGAGGGGGAAAAAAAACTAAGAACTTCGAATGTTGAATTTAAACTTGCCAGACCTTCTTACACTATAGATACATTAACTTATTTATCAGAGAAATACCCACAACATCAATTTTCAATTATAATAGGAAGTGATAGTTTTAGTAATATAAATCGATGGAAAAATTACGAGGCGCTTTTAAAAAACTATCAAATATATGTTTATGAAAGACCAGGATTTAAAATATCAGGAAATCTGGATTCCAACATCACATTGCTTCAGGGGCCATTATTGCAAATTTCGAGTACGTATATCCGTGAGTTAGTGCATTTAAAAAAATCTATTCGCTACCTGGTTCCGGATATCGTAAAAGAAGAGATTGAGCGGCATCAGTATTACATTTGAGAATCAAAAGACAAAACCGAGTAAAAGGCATCCAAGAACAATATATGGGGGTTGGATTTTTGTAAAAGAAAGTAATATAAATGTTCCTGTAATAACAAGTGTATTAATGAAACTTACTGCCTTTAACTCAGTAATTGAGATGTCTTTTAGGAGATAAAGCGAAGCCGCCCACATAATACCTACAACGACAGCATTAATTCCTTCAAGTGCCCGGAATACAATTACGTACTTTTTTAAATTATGCCACACCGGGTAGAAGAATAAAACAAGTAAAGCACTCGGCAGAAAAATGGCAATGCATCCAATAACGCAACCGAGCAACTGCATGTTTTCGCCGGTATTTCTCAAAACCATTCCACCGGTATATGATGCTACGGAAAAGACTGGGCCTGGAATAGCTCTCACCAATCCCCAGCCGGTTAAATATTCCTCTTTTGTCAAGGATTTGGTTTTTTCTCTCACCACGTACTGCTCATACATCATCGGCATAAGTACATCTCCGCCACCAAAAACAAGGCTACCAAAACGATAACAATTTTCCGTAAGATTAAAAGCCCTCTTGTGTTCCCAGTTATGTGTCCTTGCGGTTTCACTTAAAAAACCAACAATTAAAAATAATAGAACGAATAGCCAAATGTTTGTCCATTTTATTTGTTTGGGCCTGATGTTTTCTTTTTCGGGAATTCGTTTATCACTGAAGTTGGT
>JBDTYU010000204.1:0-4270 GCA_040005535.1 Ginsengibacter sp.
TTATATCATCCACGGCCTTTTGTGTAGCATAATATTTTTTAAGATTTTGTAATTCAAGTATGGTCATTATAGTTTTTAAAATTGTGTTTCTTTAAAAAATTAATAGAACATTGCGAAGATATTGAACGTTGCTAAAGACACTTACTTATCCTAAAGTTTTTTTATAGGTGGTAATTTTTATGAATGCAGTAAAACCGAAATTGCTCGAGTCACTCTCTCACCATCCATTGCTGCGCTTACTATTCCGCCTGCGTACCCTGCGCCTTCGCCGATAGGAAATAAATTTTTTATTTGAGGATGATTAAGAAATTCATTGTTTCTTGGTATACGTACGGGTGAAGAAGTACGGCTTTCTGTTGCTACCATCACCGCTTCGTTGGTATAATAACCATCATTACCATCCCTGGCAGGCATTTTTTTTGAAAAAGATTTTAACGCTTTTTTTAAACGGTAATTTATAAACTCTGGTAATACGGTTTTAAGTTGTGACGACCGGATGCCGGGTATGTAAGAGCAACCAGGTAATGTCGGTGATAAAATGTCCTCAGTAAAATCAACCATTCGCTGGGCAGGAGCAACAAAATTTCCACCGCCTGCAGCAAAAGCTTTCTCCTCAATTTCTTTTTGAAAATACATCATAAGCAAAGGAGAATCTTTGTGTATTGGCAATTGCATTTTGCCTGTTGCTTTTAGCACGTCTTCAATTTCTACCTGAACCACAAGACCACTATTTGCATAAGGATTATTTCTTTTTGAAGGGCTCCATCCATTTACTACGAGCTCACCAATATTTGTTGCAGCAGGAGCAATAATGCCTCCCGGGCACATGCAAAAAGAAAATACCCCACGGTTATCAACTTGTTCAGCCAGGCTATAAGAAGCAGGCGGAAGAATTGAGTTTTGAAGGCCGTATTGAATCTTATTTATAAAGCCTTGCGGATGTTCGATTCTTACACCTAAAGCGAAGGGTTTTGGAATAATTGAAATATTTTTTTTTACGAGTAGTATAAAAATGTCCCGTGCGGAATGGCCTGTAGCAAGAATAAAAGAATCTCCGTTAAATGAATTTCCATCGTCAGTTTCAACTTCTACCAGGGTGTCATTTTCAATTTTAAAATCTATAACTTTTTTATTAAAATGATATTCGCCTCCACAAGCTAAAATTCGTTTACGCATCTCCGTTATGATCTGGGGGAGTTTATTCGTTCCAATATGCGGATGTGCTTCGTACAATATATTTTCATCAGCACCAAAATGAACAAATAGATTTAATATACGATCAATGTTTCCTCGTTTAGTACTTCGGGTATATAATTTTCCATCACTGTAAGTACCTGCGCCTCCTTCTCCAAAACAATAATTACTTTCAGTATTAATGACTCCTTCTTTATTTAATAATGCAAGGTCTCTTCTTCTTGCTTTTACATCTTTTCCTCTTTCAATGATGACAGGTTTTATTCCAAGTTCAATAAGCTTTATGGCTGCAAATAATCCTGCAGGACCACCGCCAATTATCACAACTTTTTTTTGAGAAAATGTTACATCTTTAAAATTAAATTGAGTGATAGTTCTTTGCAGAAATGGCTCATTAATAAAAGCATTAACTGTAAGGTTTATCCAAACTGTTTTACTCCTGGCATCAATTGATTTTTTAAGAATGTGGTAACCGGTAACATCCTTAATTTTTTTCCCGCAAGTTTTGGCAATAGCATTATATACTGCCTGAATATCTTCTGCCTCGTTTGGCAACAGTTTGATAGAAATTTTTTGTTGCATATAATAGTTTCAGGTTTCTATCCTGAAAAACTGATTATTGAAGTTCAGACTGTCTTATTTATTTTTATAAACGAATATAAACCAGTACTGGTGAGGCTTTAGGCGTTTAAAAAGGAAGATCATCAATAACATCCTGCGATGAAGAACTAAATGTATCAAGGGGTTCAAGATGATCATCATCTGATGAGGCTTCTTTGCCAGCCTGTAAAATTTGTTCTATACGCCATGCATCCAGATTACTGAAGTAAGAAACACGACCATCCTTTTCCCATTTGGTTCCCTTTATATTGAAATACACCTTTATTTCATCTCCTGTATTTACACGGTCAACAATATTGGTACGATCCTGTACGCATTGAAATTTAATATAGTTCGTAATTATTTTTCCATTAATATCTTCAGATTTTTCAACAACGAATTCGCGTACTTTGAAAGTTTCTGTTCGTTGTATTGTGTCAAATTTTTCCAACAGTTTTCCTGTTAATTCATAGCTCATAATTTATCTTTTAGTTTTTAAAGATAAAGTCATTTAATTTAAATTCTTATTCATTTATCCTAAACAACAAAAAATGTTTTGCACACATTTATTTTTTATTTTAGTTTGAGTTTATCGTTTAGAAAAGTATGTTGAAAAAAGTTATGTATCTGTAAAAAAAAGAAGTTTTTATCTGTAAGCCAATGGGGACGTACTTATTAAAATTTATTAGATTGCTTAAAATAAATTTTCTTATTTTTTTAAAACTCCATACTGTTTTTACTGTGATAAAAACAAAGAATAAAAAATTTTTTTTTCAACAAATTATTTTGATATTCGCTGTCTTACTAAGAAAATATTTATAAAAAATTTTTTTATGAATTTTCTCAGTGATCCCCGGGGAACCAGATATATCTCATCAAAAAAAAATGGCTTACGGAAAAATGGATAAAGCTTGCGAAACAGTTTGGCATAATTGTCTCAATATTATAAAAGATATAGTAGAGTGGCAGCACTACAAAACCTGGTTCGAACCTATTGCTCCTGTTTTGCTAAAAGATAAAATCTTAACTATACAAGTTCCAAGTCAGTTTTTTTATGAGTACATTGAAGAGCATTATGTAAACCTGCTTGCAAAAACTTTAAAGAGAGAATTAGGAAAAGAGGCAAGGCTTGAATATCGCATAATGGTGGATAGCGGTAACAGTAACAATAAGCCGCTGATGATGGATATACCAGGACAGGGATACAAATCATATTCAAATAATGAAATGGATTTTCCTTTAGTCATAAATAACCCTGTTAAGAACCCTTTTGTAATTCCGGGCCTTAAAAAAATGCAGATAGATCCGCAGTTGAATCATGTATATGTGTTTGATGCATTTATTGAAGGCGATTGTAACCGCGTAGCAAGACGTGCCGGAAAAACAGTTGCAGAAAAGCCAGGTTCCACTTCATTTAATCCTTTGGTAATTTATGGCGGGGTGGGCCTTGGGAAAACTCATCTTGCCCAGGCTATAGGCAACGAGGTGAAAAGACTGAATAATAATAAAGTGGTTTTATATGTAAGCTCTGAAAAATTTATTAATCAGTTTGTTGATCATAGCCGCAACAATGCTATCAATGATTTTATACATTTTTACCAGTTGATAGATGTACTGATAATTGATGATGTTCAATTTTTTAACCGGGCTGAAAAATCGCAGGATGCTTTCTTTGCCATTTTTAATCACTTACATCAAAGTGGTAAGCAATTAATTCTTACCTCAGATAAGCCGCCAAAAGATCTGGAAGGTGTACAGGAAAGATTACTGAGCCGTTTTAGATGGGGACTTAGTGCCGATCTTCAAATTCCGGATTATGATACCAAGATTGAAATTCTTGAAAGGAAAATGAAGAACGATGGTTTGGATATGCCTAAGGAAGTTATAAAGTACATTGCGTATAATATACAAAATAATATCCGCGAACTCGAAGGGGCTTTGATTTCCCTGTTGGCACAATCTTCGCTCAATAAACGGGAGATTGATCTTGAATTAGCAAAAAAAGTGTTGAGAAATTTTATTAAATCCTCATCAAAGGAAATAACTATAGATACTATACAGAAAATGGTATGCGATTATTTCGATGTGCCGTATGAAAAACTTTTGCAAAAAACACGCAAGCGTGAAATTGTGCAGGCAAGACAAATTTCAATGTTTCTTGCAAAGGCATTTACTAAAAATTCATTAAAAACTATAGGCGAGCATTTTGGTGGCCGGGACCATACCACTGTAATTCACAGTTGCCAAACGGTTAAAGATCTTATGGATACTGATACTTTGTTTAAAGAAAGTGTAATTGAACTTCAGCAAAAAGTACAGCTCGCTGCTATGTAATATTCATAGTTTTATTAGTCGTCAATTACAATTATTTATTTTAAATTTTGAATTGCAAATGTTACTTTTGCCACCCTCATATATAAGAGGAGAGGTGCCTGAGAGGCCGAAAGGAACGGTTTGCTAAATCGTCGTACGGGTT
>JBDTYU010000205.1:0-4230 GCA_040005535.1 Ginsengibacter sp.
TAAACTGATACCCTGCTCAAGGTTAGATTAAGCATAGTTTTGATACTGTCACACAAAATTTCTATTTTTTCCAATTTAATCCCTTGTGACATTTACTCCTGTCGGAGGTTGAATTTATGTATCACACTTACTTGTTAACTTACATGCGATGTACCTTTAAATTAAAGAGTTTATTTTTAATTACTAACGTACGAAATTCCAATTGGCCAATTACCCAATTATATCATGGAGAAAAGATGGAAAACATTATCTGCAGAAGAAAATAAAGTCACTGCTTTGCAACAATCTTTGAGCATAAGTTTTGCACTTTGCAAAATTCTTGTTCAAAGAGATATTGATACTTTTGAAAAAGCCAAAGATTATTTTAGGCCACAACTCTCCCATCTTCATGACCCTTTCTTAATGAAAGACATGGATAAGGCAGTGAAAAGGATTTTAAAAGCAATAAATAATAATGAAAAAATACTTGTCTTTGGAGATTATGATGTAGATGGTACTACTTCTGTCGCCTGCATGTACCGGTATCTTAAAAAAATTTATACTGAAATTAATATTGCTTTCTATGTTCCCCACCGCTATAGAGAAGGTTATGGTATAAGTAAACAAGGCATCGACTTTGCAAAGGAAAATGGATTTACCCTTATTATATCTCTCGATTGTGGAATAAAGTCTGTCGATCTTATCGCTTATGCTTGTACGTTATATCTTGATTTTATTGTTTGCGATCATCATCTTCCAGATAATCAACTTCCACCTGCCATTGCCATTTTAAATCCAAAACAAAAAGACTGTAATTATCCTTATAAAGAACTTTGTGGTTGCGGAGTTGGATTCAAACTTATTACTGCACTCTCACAACGGTTAGGGCTACCCGAAGAAGAATACATTTGTTATCTCGACCTGGTAGTAACAGCCATAGGTGCAGATATCGTTCCCATAACCGGCGAAAACAGGATACTTGCTTATTTTGGAATGCAAAAGCTTAACACCAATCCTTCTCCTGGGATAAAATCTTTGATTAAATTAAGTGGAGTTGAAAAAAGATTTTCAATTAACAATGTGGTGTTTATTATTGCTCCGCGTGTAAATGCTGCCGGCCGCATGGATGATGCAACCAAAGCAGTAATGATGTTTATTGAAGATGATTTTACAAAGGCAATGGAATATGCTGAAATGTTGCATAGTGATAATACCGATCGCAAAGAAGCTGACACAAATATTACAGAAGAAGCATTGGCAATTATTGAGAGTGATGATGTAATGATAGGCCGTAAAACAACCGTTGTATTTAAACCACACTGGCATAAAGGGGTTGTGGGTATTGTAGCCAGCAGACTCATTGAAAAATATTACCGGCCTACTGTTGTACTTGCTCAAAGCGGGGAGTTTGTAGGCGGTAGTGCACGCAGTGTACCGGGCTTTAATCTTTACGAGGCTATACATGCATGCGGCGAATATTTAATTGGTTATGGAGGGCATTTTGCCGCTGCAGGCATGACCATGCTACCGGAAAATGTTGATGCGTTTAGTAATAAGTTTGAAGAGATTGTATCTTCTATCATCGAACCGCATCTTTTAATCCCCGAAATACAAATTGATGCTGAAATTGATTTTAAAAATATCACCAAAAGCTTCTATAATATTATTACACAAATGGAACCTTATGGCCCTGGAAACCTACGCCCTGTATTCATTACAAAAAATGTGTGGAATACTTCCTGGTCAAAGATTGTAAAAGAACTGCATATACGTTTTGTGTTGAAACAAAATAATATTGTGATGACAGGAATTGGTTTTAATCTGGCACAAAAATTTTATTTATTACAAAACAATAAACCTTTTGATATAGTTTATACGATTGATGAAAATGAATGGAATGATGAAACAAGTCTCCAGCTAAAAGTTATAGATATAAGGGCTTCAGATATTGTGCCTGATCAAACGCAGAATTATAAATGAGAGCTATTTATTACCTCAAATACTTTTTTTTTATTGGAGTTAACTGGAACTTCAGGCTTGCACTCTTTACTATTTATCATGAAATAAAAGGCGAAAAAGAATATAGCCTGGATTCAATTGGATTGGATAAACTCCGTACTATTTCAATAAAAGGTGATAACCTGTCTCATGCATCAATTTATCAGGCTTCCAATTATTATATTCTTGAAAAAGGATTTAACTACCTGAGAAGCATAAACGAAAATAATAATATTACAGACTTTGGATGTGGCAAAGGCAGGGCATTGGTTGTAGCTGCATACTTCGGTTTTAAAAATATTAATGGAATTGATTTTGCCAAGGCGCTGTGCATTACAGCAGAACAAAATATTCAACAGACAAAAGCACTCTATCCATCAGCTAAGTTTAATATTGTTTGCGATGATGTTGTGAATTACAAAATAGCAAAAGAACAAAATGTTTTCTTTTTCTTTAATCCATTTGATGAAGTAATAATGCTTAAAGTTGTAAAAAATATTCTGGCTTCTATAAAAGAAAAATCAAGAAGGGTTTTTATAATGTACATAAATCCTGTGCATAAAGAAATTTTTTTAAGCGCAGGATTTGAGGAAGAATATTATAAAAGAAAACTACATTTTATTGAGGTGAGCATTTTATCGAATAAAATAAAGGCCTCAACTCAACCCCTCTCCGATGGAGAGAGGAACTAACTTATAAAAATTTATGCCATTATTATTTTACTCTTCACCTTCTCTTCCATCATTTCCACGCTGCGTGTAATGAATACCGTTAGTTCATTGCCTTTTAATAATCCCTGGGAAAGCAAAGCAAGATCAGCCAGATTTCTAATCTCTTTTTCCTGTTTTTCTTTGTTTTCTTCTTTTAAAATTTTTTGATATAGAGGATGATTACCATTTACAGTAAGGGTAACTTCTTCAGGTAGATTTCCATAAAAACTTCCCATACCACCTCCCCCATTCATCGCCATATCTTTCATCCTTCTCATAAATTCAGGACGGGTTGCAATTACCGGTAAACTTTCCGGAGATAATCCTTTTACTTCGACACTTACATGTAGTTCGGGAATTTCAAAATGAAACAGCTCTTTCAACTTTGTTTCTTCATCATTATTTAAAACGCTTTCGTTCTTCTCACTTTTATCAATCAGGTTTTCTGTAATATCAGCATCCACTCTTACAAATTGCACATCATTCCACTTCATCTCCATATTATTTATAAATGCAGCATCCACGATAGTTTCAAGCTTTACAACGATATAATTTTTTTGCTTTGCAGCTTGTACAAAACTATTTTGTTGTATCGGGTCAGTGGTGTATAACATTACCAACTTACTTTCTTTATTTTTTTGTAAAGTTTCCGTGGCATTTCTGTATTCTTCAATCGTATAAAATTTTCCTCCATTTGCATCTTCAAACAGATTAAATTTATTTGCCTTCTCCAAAAATTTATCATCTGTAATCATTCCATATTTTACAAACAGCCCGAGGCTCTCCCATTTTTCTTCGTATGATTTACGATCTGTTTTAAAAATTTCATCCAGTTTATCGGCAACTTTTTTTGTGATATAAGAATTTATTTTTTTTACGTTAGGGTCACCTTGCAAATAACTTCTGCTTACATTCAAAGGAATATCCGGGCTATCAATTACACCATGAAGCAACATTAAAAATTCCGGCACAATATCTTTCACTTCATCTGTAACAAATACCTGGTTGCTGTACAATTGTATTTTATCTTTTTGTATTTCAAAACGTTGTTTTACTTTAGGAAAATAAAGTATCCCCGTAAGATTAAAAGGGTAATCAACATTGAGATGAATCCAGAACAGAGGCGCTTCACTAAAAGGATATAATTCTTTATAAAAATCCTGGTAATTCTGCTGGGTAAGGTCAGCCGGTTTTTTTGTCCATGCCGGATTGATATTATTAATTTCCTTGTCCTCAAATTTTATTGGAATGGGCAAAAATCTGCAGAACTTTTCAAGTATGTGTTGCACCCTTTCAGTTTCAAGAAATTCTTTGCTGTCTTCATTAATATAAAGAATCACATCCGTTCCCCTGCTTTCTTTTTCTGTTTCTTCAAGCGTATATTCCGGGCTTCCATCGCATTCCCACTTAACTGCTTTTTCATCTTCTTTGTAGCTTTTTGAAATTATTTCAACTTTATCGCTAACCATAAAAGAAGAATAAAATCCTAAACCAAAATGCCCGATAATATTAGCTTCATTTTTTCCTTTATATTTTTCTAAAA
>JBDTYU010000206.1:0-6427 GCA_040005535.1 Ginsengibacter sp.
ATTTTTATGTTGATGGCGAAGTAAGTGCTGATGGCCATAGCTGGAGCCTGGGCGCTTATGCAACAGATTTCCTTGAAAAAAACTGGCCTTCGGAATACAGCGATCGTGGCGGGGATTATTATTCTTTGGCAGAAGGCACAAGACCTGTTGCTAATAACAGAAGTGGATTTATCTGGGAGCATTGCAAAAAGGCCGGGGTGAGTTATAGAACTTATGGGGAGTTTGCAGATAATTATAAAGCTAATATACCAGTTTTAGAAAATCACTTTTGTACGTATTATACAGGTTGGAACCAGCATGTAAGAGATACCACAAGAGTTGGACAGTGGAAAAAAGATTTTGATTCACTGGTTGCTGCAAATGCGTTACCCAAGTTTAATTCATTAAGGTTAATAAATGACCACACAGAAGGTTTGGCTAAAGGAAGGCCTACACTTTTTGCACACGTTGCTGATAATGATTTAGCTGTCGGAATGTTTATTGAACATTTAAGTAAAAGCCCTGTATGGAACAAAAGTGTTGTATTTATTTTAGAAGATGATGCCCAGAATGGCCCTGATCATGTAGATGCACACCGCAGCCCGGCTTATATTGCAGGTCCTTTTGTAAAAAGAAAATATGTTGATCATACACCCTATACCACATCCGGTATACTAAGGACCATTGAATTAATATTAGGCTTATCTCCTATGAGCCAGTATGATGCTGCGGCTACACCATTGTGGCGATCTTTTACTCCAACGCCTGATGAAAGTGTTTTTAATCATTTGCCGGCACAGGTTGATATTACGGAGAAGAACACTGTTACAAATAAACTTTCCGAAAAAAGTGCTGCTTTTAATTTTACAAAAGAAGATGCAGTTAATGATTCAGAATTCAATGAAGTAATATGGAAAGGAGTTAAGGGTATCAACAGTATAGTCCCTTCACCAAGAAGAGCTGCATTTGTTAGAGTTAGTAAAGACAGGGATTAATACTTTCTAAGAACTTATCGATGCAGAATATTTGTAGTTTTATAAATATTACTACAAATCATTCGCAAGCTTTGAAAGTTCCACTTCTTCAAGCACAACTTTTTTAGAAGCATTTACTTCCCAATGCCATTTAACAAGACTTATTTTACCATCGGCAATTTCAATACCTGTAATATCATCATCATTATAGCAACAACAGCCGCCATTAAAATAAGACGGCTTTAACTTTCTTTGCTCAGCCTTTGCTGTCACTTTTCGTTCGGGTATTGTATTGTTCGGATGATCAGAATACAAACCGGAAGCAAATACCGGTTTATGTGTGTGACCCGTTATAAGCAATAAATTTTTTTTCCGGCTGCTCCATTCATACATCATAATATTATGGCGATCACGCAACACATAATCTTTTGCAGGTGTATTTACATTTAATTCAAGATATCGCTGCAACGGCCGCCAGATATGGCTTACAAGCCAGGTGCTCAGACTGTTATTGTCACTCATTTTATCACCCTGATGACCATGCGTCAAAAAGATAGATAATGGTTTGTCTTCAATATTGGTTTTTAAAAGTAACCCTTCATAAACAGGTAATGGCAATGTAAAAATTCCTTTGAACCAGAGATCAACATCCAATTTATTTTTCCAGGTAAGATCGTGGTTACCAAAAGTTTTAAAGTATTTTTTTTGTTCATGAAATCTTGCTTCTGAGCTTAATGCTTTTATGTTTTTTGAAATAACCTGTTCGGGTTTGTATTTCCATAACTCTTCGCTATCTCCAAGGTTGATGTAATTGAACTGATTATTAGAATAATAATCAAGCGCCGCTAAATAATTTTTTTCGTTACCGGCAAAATCATCACCATGATCTTTATTTCCTTTATGATGATCACTGAAGATGATAAACTTATCGATATTAAAATCTACATCCAGGCTCAGGCCACGCTTCCCGGGTCTTTCATTTAAATTGCGAAGGAGTTTGCTTAATGATTTAAAAACTTCTTTTTTATCTGGCGCTGATGCATTAGATGCAAGTCTTGTTAATAAAGGCCCTAATTTATCTTTTAAGAATTTTTTCAAAATAAATGTTGAAAATTATTGTTCAATTCCTGTTTTCAAATGGACTGTTACGTTGCAGAAATTTTCCTATAAAAGGTAGCTTTTGCAACTCCTTTCTTTCAACAATCATTATAAACCATAAGTATAGCAGTAAAAGTAACGTAGCAGTTGTGAGGTTAATAATAGTTCCCTCAAAAAAATATACAACAGCACTATGAATAAAAAATAAGAGCACAACTATTACAATGTAAGTTGAAAGTTTTTTCCATGCGTAAGGTATGTGATAAACTTTTTGCCCCCATAAAAATGAAATCACCATCATACTTCCATAACAAAAAAAAGTAGCCCATGCGCAAGCCATATAACCAAAGAAAGGAATAAGAAAGAAGTTGATAGCAAGAGTAATGGCAGCTCCTATAAGTGTGATATAAGCGCCTGAAATTGTTTTATGCGTAAGCTTATACCATATCGAAAGATTATAATAAATACCCAGGAACATATTTGCTAAAAGCAATATAGGAACAACTTTCAGCCCGGTCCAATATATTTTATTTCTGAGAAAATATTTCCATATATCAAGGTATAATGCCACTGCAAGAAACATAACTGAAATAGTTATTACAAAAAATTTCATCACCCTGGCATAGGTGCGTTGCGGAGACTGGCTCTCAGCTTGCTTAAAAAAAAATGGCTCAGCACCCATTCGAAATGCCTGTATAAAAAGCGTGATTAAAATAGAAAGTTTATAACATCCGCTGTAAATAGCTACTTGTATTTTTGCATCGTTAATCGTTTGAACCGGTGCCCACCATCCAAGCATTATCCTGTCAAATGTTTCATTAATCATTCCCCCAAAACCTGCAATCATTAATGGCAAAGAATAAATCATCATCACTCTCCATACTACAGCATTAAATTTAAATTTGAATGATAAGAATTCTTTTGATAGCAATAAAAAAGTTACAAATGAAGCAATAAGGTTAGCAATAATTACATAGCCGACACCATAATTTTTTTTGTAAAAGGTTGCAACAAAACCATCAGGATTTTCTTCAGCTAATTTTGGACAAACAGAAATAAAAAAATAAGTAAGACCAATTGTTACGAGGATACTTATAATTCTTATTGCAGCAAATTTTTTCGGCCTGCCTTCCTGCCTTAGCTTTGCAAAAGGCAATGTACTCAGCGTATCCAACGCAATAATAATGGCACTATAAATTATGTATTCCGGATGCGCATCCAACCTTAACAAGTGAGAAAAAAAAGTGTGAGATAATATTAAAAGTGTAGTAAGTATGGCAGTAGAAATCAAAATAGAAATACTTGCTGTACTGTAAATGTCATTTTTGTATTCTGCTTTGGAAGAAAAACGAAAATATGCAGTTTCGATCCCATAGGTAAAAATTACATTGAGGAATGGAATAGCTGCATATACTAAACTCATTTCTCCATAGCTTGTACCAGAAAGTTTTAAGGTGAGATATGGAGTGAGCAGGTAATTTAAAAGCCTTGCAGCTATTGAACTTCCACCATACCATACAGTTTGTCCTGCCAGGTTTTTTAAGCTACTCAAATAGTTTGTTTTAAAAAAACCAAATTTACTTGTATAATCTTTAATGAAAGAAAAGAACAAATGCTAAGGTTGTGAAAATCTTCTGTCTTTAAGAAACAATGTATCCTTTAATGTATGCAAGAAATAAATGAGATCATTTTTTTCAGCCTCAGTAAATTTAATTCCTTTACGAAGCGAGGAATCAAGTGTAGAACTCTGTTGTATGCCGGTGCTGTAATGGTCAATTACATTGCTTAGAGAATATAATCTTCCATCATGCATGTATGGATACGTAACAGAAACATTGCGAAGGCTTGGTACTTTAAATTTTAAGGAGTCTTCGGGATTGCCCGTAATTCTCATTCGTCCATAATCTTTCAAAAAATTATTGACAGTAAGTCCATTGTTGCGAAAAGAATAATCAGTGAACAAAGGTTCTTTGTGGCAAGTATTACACCTCATTTTAAAAAGCTCATAGCCACGTTGCTCTGCTGAATTAAATTTATCTTCCCCGCTTTTTACTTTATCATATTTTGAATGAGAAGAAATGATTGAACCTACAAATTGCGCCAATGCCTTCAACATTCTTTGACTGTTGATTAAATTACTTCCATAGGCAGCTCTAAACAGTCTTTGGTAAATGGTATCCTCCCTTAATTTTTGCAAAACAGAATCAACATTTTCAGCCATTTCATTTGAGGCTGTCATGGGGGATAGCGCCTGTACTTCGATATGATTCACTCCTCCATCCCAATGAAAAAGTTTAGCCCATGCCATATTAAATAATGGCGGAGCATTGCGTGTAGTAAACTGGTCGTGAAAGCCATGGCTAAGGTCATGATCATAAGTTGCAAAGGCTGCAAACTGCTGGTGGCAGGATGCACAGGCAAAGTTGCCATCTTTACTAAGACGGCCATCATAGAATAATTTTCGTCCCAATTGAAACCCTTCTTCTGTAAGTGGATTGTTTGCAAAAATATTAGAAGATGGTTTTGGCCAGCCTGAAGGAATTTTTAATTGTAAAGGTGTTGTATGATATGGCAACGAAAAATCTGAAATATTTTTTTTACCTGCATCAAGCATTAGAGCAAATGCTGCGATAAAAAAAATGATCAATACAGAAATCTTTTTTTTCTCCATGAGAAGTTTTGGGCAAATTTTATTCTGAAATGATTTTTTCAATGTGAAACATGTTCACATAATTATCGCTGATTTCCTTAGCAAATTTTCCAGGAGAAGTAATGATAGCATGATCGGAAATTTTTATGTCATTGGGATTTTGCCACCATGCATTTATATCTGCTTGTATAATGATTTGATAAGCTCCACCGGCAACGAAATGAAATATTTTTCCAGGAAAATTAAGCTGCACCTGTTTAAGGACATTATAAGGACCTGAAAAGCCACCGATATGAAATTCAAATTTATTATTTACCAGTTTTGAATCTGGTGAATTTCCTTCCATTTTAGCCATTACATACCCGGTGTTCCATGTCCAGAACATATCTTTTGCAGGATCAAGATCGTCTGTTTGTGCGCCGGAAACATTGTGCAAACTATCTACTCCCAATAAAAACTGCAAAGAGTTATAATCACCTTCAGGCAAAGATAAATTAACGACCTGCGACTCTGTTTTACTTTCATCAATTAAATGATAACTATTTTTTTCTTTGATATTATTATGACCGTTTCGCAGGGAGACGTTTGTTACATAGTATCTCAATTTTGAAATGGTATATTTTTCACCAAACGAATTTGTATAAGTTGAATCGTTTAAAAAAATTTTAGTTCCCCTTACATTATTAATGAAAATTAATTTTACAGAAGAGGCAATGCTTTTATTAAATATTTTTTTTTGCTGAAACGAACTAAAAAATATCAATACAAAAACCAATAATATAAAGCCTCTATAACTTTTTCTCACATCAGGTATCATACTCGCTTATTTTTTTTCTCCCTTGTTTGATCAGGCCTTTTTCTTTTTTTATTTTAATCCTTTTTGCCTTGGAAGATTTTGTAGGCTTTGTTGGTTTTCTCTTCTTCCTTATTATTAACGCATTATTTATTAAACGGCGAATTTTTGCAATAACTTCTTCCTTATTGCCAAGCTGCGACCTTTCGGTACGGCTCTTTACTAACAGGTAACCGCTATCAGTTATTTTGTTAGCAAGTTTTTCAAGAATGATTATTTTCTGTTCATCACTTAAAATATTTGATGAGGCCACATGAAACCAGCCCTCTACCATCGTTTCCACTTTATTTACATTTTGGCCACCTTTCCCTCCGCTTCGGGCTGTTTTAAATTCTATTTCCTTTAAAACATCTATCATCATTAAAATTACAAATTTAAAAGATGTGAACTTGTAACAGAACGTTGCAAAGAATTAATACGTAATTTGTTATGCGCTAATTTTTATAAGAACGAAAAATTTGACATTTTTGCATACAACCATTAGTAAATGAAGTTAAGAAGTATATATAGTTCTCTTTGTGAAAGAAAAGATTCCGGCAAAAAATCATTTGCGGTATTAGTTGACCCTGACAAGGTGAATAATGATAAAATGCAGACACTCATTGAACTTGCTCAAAGTGCAAATGTTGATTATTTTTTAGTTGGCGGCAGCCTCGTTGTTTCCAATTACATTGATGAATGCGTTCAGTTAATTAAACAAAATTGTACCATACCGGTTATACTTTTTCCGGGCAGTCCTAACCAGATTTCAAAAAATGCCGATGCCCTTTTATACCTTTCTCTAATAAGTGGCCGCAATGCAGATTTGCTCATTGGCCAACATGTTGTGAGCGCTCCTGTAATAAAACAAAGTGGCCTTGAAATTATGAGTAC
>JBDTYU010000207.1:0-4598 GCA_040005535.1 Ginsengibacter sp.
AATTGCAAGCTGAAATTTTGCTCTAAACAGATGGAGTTATTACAGGAAGGTAAAACATGAATCAGGGTCGGGGTTTAGCCGTAATAATATTTTGTTCTTTTAAGATTTCAAAAGCATCTTCTTTAAAAAATATTATTACTTACTTTTGCGACAAAGAAGATATATGAAAATAACAAAGCAGGTTGCTACCGGATTTATTTTATTAATAGCAGTTGCGTCACTGTATAGGATTATGCCTGGAAGGCCGTATGGGTTTGCCCCCCAAATTGCTATGGCCATTTTTGGAGGCGCCATCATAAAGGATAAAAAATTTGCTTTTCTTCTTCCTCTTTTATCAATGTTTGTTTCAGATGCATTATATGAAATTTTGTATAGAAATGGGGTTGGCAATATGCCGGGATTTTATGAAGGTCAACTTACGAATTATATTATTTTTGGGCTGATGACTTTTTTCGGTTTTTTTATTAAAAGTTTTAATATAAGCAGAATCGCTTTTGCTTCTTTAGCAGCACCTACTGCTTATTTTTTATTGTCAAACTTTATGATTTGGTTAAGCAATTCTCCATTAGCAGGTTTGCAAAGACCTAAAACTTTGAATGGTCTGTTTTTGTGCCTTGAAGATGGCTTGCCTTTTTATATGTGGAGTATTGCTGCAACGTTAATGTTTTCTGCAATTTTATTTGGAAGTTATTTTTTTATCTCAAAAGATTCGTTACGACCGGCCGCTATAAAGTAAATTAGTTTTAAACAGAATAGAAATATTTCATAATCTCTTTTTAGCTTCATATCCTTCATCTGTCAAAAGATGATTTCCATCAGCAGCATTTGTAGCAAGTAGATCACAACGGTTGTTATAGATATTTTCTGCATGACCTTTTACCCATTTGAATTGAACATGATGATTTATTGAAAGCTCATTATATCTTTCCCACAAGTCCCGGTTTTTAATATTTCCTTTAAAGTTTGTTTTGATCCATTTATCAAGCCACCCTTCCATAATTGCTTTTACTACATAATTACTATCAGAATAAATAACAAGGTTGAGACTGTTTTTTTTAAGCGCTTCCAGTGCTGCAATTACAGCCATTAATTCCATCCGGTTATTTGTTGTAAGCCTGTAACCCTGCGACAATTCTTTTTGGTTCTTCCCATAAATTAAAATAGCTCCATAACCACCCCTGCCGGGGTTTCCGCGTGAAGACCCGTCAGTATAGATTACAACTTGTGTATTGCTCATTGACCTGGAAAATATTTTAAAGGAAACCTCATTATTTCTTTACATTCTTTTATAAGATAAAGATTATCTATGGTCACAAACTTTCTTTCCTGAATTTCTCTTTCCGTAAGCTTATATTTTTTTAAAAACAATTTCATAAGGGGTATCATTCTTTGCGGCATTTGTGACAGTTTAATTGAAATGCGATTATGCGTAGCCTGTCTCAGCGATTTATAAATCATTTCAGAACAATAAATATAATCATCAGTATTAAGATCATACCTCATATCAAAATGAATTTTATTTGTGTGGTAGTTTTCTAATTGATTAAGAAAGGCTGGTTTTTCACTATCAGATAAATCATAGCGAAACAAACCACATGCTAAATTTTGTTTAGGATTAATAAAAGAATCTATTGGTTCGAACCTAACAGTATCTGCACCTTTTTCTTCAGGCTCAATATTACAAACCATCTTTATATTATTTCTTATAATTATAATGCCCGAATGAGAAAATGATTTATCAGTTTCATTGAGACTCTGAACCCGATAACTTATCATGTTATCATTCATTCGAACAATAAGATCACCATCTAATGCTGTTTTTTTTAAGGAATCTATATTGTTTTGAATTTGCTGATCTCTAGTGATCTCAGGCTTTTTTATAACCGCTTGTTTTTTTTCTTTATTACCAGAAGAGCAGGAAATAAAATTTAAAACCAGAAAAAATATTACTGTTGTAACTATAATTCGCATTACATAAATTAAAATATAGTTATAAAAATAAAAAGGCTGCGCAATAAGCAACAGCCTTTCTAAATGATTTTGTATAATTAATTTGAAATAAAAGATAACTGATCTATTCCAACCACAGAGGCAAAGTTAGGCCCATTTATTCCTGCATCTGATCCTAAATACCTGAAAGCAATTCTGGCATTTGTTTTAGGGGAACCAAGGCCGCTAACAGTTATAGTATATTGAGTCCACACTTGTGGAAAGCCCCCTGAACTATTTTGAACATACCCATTGTTTATATCTAATAATAATTTTGAAAAGGTCCCTGTAGAAGTGGCCATATTACCAACATCAGGCGTGCCACCAGTTGTGTCTAATAATACCTGCATGCGGTCTATTGTAGGTATTAATATAAATCCCCCATCTACCAAATCATCGAAAGCCCTGGTCCAGAAAATAATTTTATCCTCGTTTTTCATATTGAGTTTTGGAGTAATAAGCCATGAACTTATATTTCCAACACGATTTACTGAAGACGCATCACAACTTATAAAATCATTGGGTGAAGATGAAGCAGAATATGCAGGGAATCCAATAATAGGAACAGGGAATTTAGATGAAGGAGTAGCTTCATAAAGTCCCTGCCGCCATCCATGAGAACCAACAGGATCACTGTTGTTTTTAAATATCCATCCTTTTGCCGGTAATTCAGAAACATTATTGAACTCTTCAACAAATGAAGAATTTTTATTAACAACAGGTGGAAATGGAGAAACGGGTATTTTTATCTTTAAAGTATCTTTTGTACATGATACAGCGATAAAAACAGATACCAAAAGAAGAGAACTTATAAAAAGTAAAATTTTATTATTATTCATCGATAAACATTTATTGATTTATTGTATTCGCTGATTTGTTCTTAATGACCTATACTTTTATAAGCAACAGAGTCAATACCTATTCCTGTACCGTTACCATTTGATCCACCGTCAGTAACAAAATACCTGAAAGCAAATCTGCCCCTTACTGAATTATTCAATCCAAAAACGGATGCTTCAAAACGTGTCCATTGTGAAGGATATGCATCTGGATTGGGTGTAATTACACTGCTAAATGTAAGGCCGGGGTTTATAACAAGAAGACCCTGGGTAAAACTTCCAAAGCCAAGTCCCTGCCCAACATTAACATTATCATTCACAGGATTTATTCTTACCTGGAGACTATTTCCAAAATCAGTCGTATCACTAACTCCGTCAAAAAGTTGGTAAGCTCTTGTATAAAAAATTATTTTATCTCCGTTTTGCATAATTACAGATGGAGAAACAAGCCAGTTACTTATAGTTGCTGCTGCTGCAGATGTGGATGTATAATCGACACCAATAAAACCCGCATTACTTCCATTATTGGAATATGCATTAAAGAAGGGAGGAATGCTTCCACCATCCTGCCAAATGCCAAGGCCTTTAGGATCGCTTGTATTTATAAATTGCCAGCCACGGCTCAGCGCAGCAGTTGCGGTATCAAATTCTTCAACGAATGATTGATCAGAAACCGGAGGAATTTTTGTTAGATAGCTGTCGTCTTTACACGAGTGAAATACCAATAGAGCCAAACTACTAATAATAAGAAGTTTTGGTAAAATTATTTTTCTCATTATTTCTATTTCTGAAGTATTTTGGTAGTTAAGAACAAGACGTGAAATTAGGATTTTTTTGTAATAATTATGCACTTCATTTTTTCATAAATACGAATATGGATATAGATCATTGTTATCCGGCTAAAAGTAGTAAATCCATGAAACTCTTTGTCCTAAAGTGTTTTAGTTCCCCCTTTTTTGGACAGGCGGCTGAGGGTGAGGTCGATTTATACCTGAAAAACCCCTGTTTTAAATACAGCGATTTCTGAATTATTATTTGCTGCTGATAAATTTTGAGAAATTATTGACCTTGTATCCAAAGGATCAATAATAGCGTCTACCCATAAACGTGAGGCAGCATAAAAAGGAGTCGTTTGCCGGGTATATTTATCGGTCATTTCCGATAAAAGTTTTTCCTCATTTTCCGGAGTAATTACTTTCCCTTTTGATTTTAGAGACGCTACTTCAATTTGTAATAATGTTTTAGCGGCTTGTTCTCCCCCCATCACAGCAATTTTTGCTGATGGCCATGCATAAATAAATCTGGGATCATACGCTTTACCGCACATAGCATAATTACCGGCTCCATAAGAGTTTCCTAATATAATTGTGATTTTCGGTACAACTGAATTTGCAACTGCGTTCACCATTTTAGCTCCATCTTTTATGATGCCGCTATGTTCACTCCTGCTGCCAACCATAAAGCCTGTAACATCCTGCAAAAAAACAAGAGGAATTTTTTTCTGGTTGCAGTTCATTATGAAACGTGCAGCTTTATCTGCACTATCATTATATATTACACCTCCTATTTGTAATTCACCTTTTTTATTTTTAATGTTTAATCGCTGGTTTGCGACGATACCCACAGCCCAGCCATCAATACGGGCATAACCGCATAAAATTGTTTTTCCATATTCTTCTTTAAATTGATCAAATGAACTTGTGCCGGGTGAAGTGGAAGCACCTGTGCTGAGCATAGTCGAAGCACCTGTGCTGAGCATAGTCGAAGCAC
>JBDTYU010000208.1:0-6645 GCA_040005535.1 Ginsengibacter sp.
AACCCCTTCTCCAAAGGAGAAGGGACATTATCATAATAAAATAATTTAAATGAAATACATTTTTTCTTTTCTTCTATTTTTTTTATTTACAAATATTCATGCACAAAAAATAAAAATTTTAAATACAGGAACCAATATATCTATCCGCGGATTGAGCGTGGTAAATGATCGTGTTATGTGGGTAAGCGGCAGTAATGGTATGGTAGGTAAATCGCTTGACAGTGGCAACACATGGAAATGGATGCAGGTAAAAAATTTTGAGAAAACTGACTTTCGTGATATTGAAGCCTTTAATGAATCAACGGCTGTTATTATGGGCATTGCAGAACCTGCTTATATTTTAAGAACTATTGATGGAGGCGAAAACTGGAAAACCGTTTATGAAAATAAAACAAAAGCAATGTTTCTCGATGCAATGGAATTCTGGAATGAACAAAGCGGCATCGTAGTGGGTGATCCCATTGATGGAAAATTTTTTATTGCACGAACTTTTAATGGTGGTAATACCTGGCAAAATATTCCTGCGAAAAATTATCCTGTTGCAGACAGTGGTGAGGCCTGCTTTGCTTCAAGCGGAACTAACATCAGGAAGTTTGGAAATGATGCTGCCTGTTTTGTAAGTGGTGGTTTACGTTCAAGATTATTTATAAAAGATAAAAAAATTGATCTCCCTGTTTTACAGGGTAAGCAAACAACCGGAGCCAATTCAATTGCTATAAAAAATAAAAAAATATTTATAGTTGTGGGTGGCGATTTCAATATTCCCGATTCAACTTATAAAAATTGTGTGATAACTAATGACGGTGGCAATACCTGGAAATATCCTTTGACTCTACCTCATGGTTACAGAAGTTGTGTAGAATATATTGATAAGCATCAATGGATCTCCTGCGGACTTAATGGTGTTGATGTATCTAACGATGACGGCTATACATGGAAATGGATTTCAACAGAAAGCTTTCATGTATGTAGAAAAGCAAAGAATGGTAAGAGTATTTTTTTAGCTGGGGGAAAAGGGAATATCGGGAAGTTGATTGAACCGTGATAGTCTGAACCATGGTTCAATTCGCAAACTGATGCTCCAATCCTCTAAAATCAACAGGAACCAATTTACTTACGCCGGCTTCCTGCATGGTAACTCCATAAATTACATCTACTGTTGCCATGGTCATTTTGTTATGAGTGACAATAATGAATTGTGATTCTTTGCTAAACTTGCGAATCATTTGAGTAAACTTCCCAATGTTTGCATCATCAAGCGGGGCATCCACTTCATCAAGAATACAAAACGGTGCAGGCTTTATGAGATAGATGGCAAATAAAAGCGCTGTTGCTGTAAGTGTTTTTTCTCCGCCACTTAATTGATTGATGCTGGTAGGTCGCTTGCCTTTTGGTTTTGCTACAATATCAATTGCAGTTTCAGCAAGATTATCAGGGTTTTCTAAAACCATATCTGCGGTATCATCTTCTGTAAACAACGCCTGGAAAACTTTTTGAAAATTTTCTTTTACTTTATTAAAAGTTTCCAGGAACATGCGATTGGCGGTAATTTCAACTTCCTGTATAGTTTGCATGAGAGAGTCTTTCGCACTTACGAGATCGTTCTTTTGCTCGACAATAAACTCATACCTTTTTTTCATTTCAGTATACGCTTCAATCGCCGTAGGATTTATTTCACCCATATTCTCAAGCCTCTTTTTCATACGATCGCTTTTCTCCTGTAAATCTACAAGAGAAGTTTCTGAAGTTCTTTCTTCGTCAAGAATCGCATCGAGGTCAACTTTAAATTCTACATTCAACCGCTCTTTCATACCTGCAAGGTGCAGCTTCAATTCATTGAGCTTATCTTTTATTTCGTTGAGCAAATGATCGGTTTGCTCTTTTGCTTTTTGTTTGTGACGCAGCTCACTTTCTTTTTCATTCAATTCATTTCTCAAATTATAATATGCCTGGTCAGCTTCATTCAATTTCTTTTCTTCAGCATTCTTATTTTTTAATAATGAAATCAATACATCTTCCAGTTGAATAAGATTTTCATTAGTAGTTGCAATATCTGATGCTGCATCTTTCATTTGCGTTACACTGTTTTCACGTTGTGTGTTAAGATCAGCAAACTGGTTGCTTTTAAATTCCAGCTCCTGTTGTAATGCATTTACCTTACTCTGTTGTTTTGCGAGCAGCAGATTGTTTTCATTGTACAATCCATTTACATCATTAAACTCATTTTCAGCATTTACAAATTCATCACCGGCCATTTTCATTTTAGCATCCAGTTGTTCTACTTCCATCGTTAATGATTCCAACAAAAGCCTGGTTTCATTAATGGCTGCATGATTTTGCCTGAGTTGTTCCGCGAATTCTTTTAAACGATTAGCAGCGACCAACTGTTGATGAACCGCATTTTCTGTTTTATTTTGAACAGAAAATGAAGAATTAATAAGCTCATTTATATCCTGTTGTGTATGTTGTATTGTATTTTCTTTTAACTGCTCATTAAACGCAATTACTTCATTGGATCGTCTTGTAATTATGGTTTTTAAGCCATTAACTTTATTCTTTTGAACTGATATTTTCCCTGCCAGTTTCTCAAGGTTTTTTGTGCGCCCGATTTTTTTTCCTTCAAACAAACCAATACTTCCGCCGGTAAGAGAATAATTTCCCTTTACATATTTACCATGCTTTTCAAGTATGATGACCTCCCGATGGCCATCGGGACTATTTTGTAACGCATCTTCATTTTCAGCAATGAAAACATTTCCCAAAAGATATCCTGCAAGGTGTCTATATTTTTCGTCTATTTCAATAACCGATAATGCTGAAATAGCGCCTCCAAATATTTCCTGTACAGGTGTATTTTCAAAAGTGTTTAATTTATCGAGCAGAAAGAAATTTGCTTTCCCTTTTTTATTATCATCCAAAAGATGTATCGCTGTAAGTCCTTCTTTAAGATCATTAACGACATAATAATTAAGGTATGGCTCCAGCACATTTTCAACCGCTGTGCGATATTCTTCTTTTACATAAATAATATCTGAAAGTAATGGAGCTGTATAATTCCATGCTTTATTGTTGTGAAGGAATTTCACACTTTCCGGGTAACCTTCCATTGTGTCAATAAGACTCTTTAGCAAATCATGTTCATTTTGCCTGGAGTCGAGGGTGCGGTTTTCTTCAGCAAGCTCACTTCTTAATTTCTCAAGCTGTGCCTGGGTTTCCAGTATTTGTTCTTTGGTGAAAGTATTGTGTTGTTTCAGTTGTTCCAGAGAGGATTTCTTTTCTTGAAGTTCTTTTTCAATTTGTTGTTTTTCTACTTCCAGCTTACCCAATATTTCTGTACGCTGTGTTTGTTCTTCCTCAATTTGTGCGATGGTGTGTTGCAGGTTGTGAATAGAAGTATCCGCTACTGCTACTTTTTTTTCTGCTTCGAAATAGTTTCGCTGCAATAATATTTGTTTCTGTCGCAATGCATCTACATCAGATCTTTTTTCATCAAATATTTTTCTTTTCTCTTCCGTGTTTTGCTTCAGCAATTCCAATTGTTGCTTTTGCTCTGCAAGCTTATTGTCTTCATCACTTATTTGTTGTTTTGTAAAAACGATGCTTTCCTCTATTCCTTTTAGCTGCCCTTCTGCTCTAAGTAAAAAATCTTTTAAGCCGGCTTCTCTTTCTTTTAAATATTGCAAACGTTGTGCACTTAAATTCTTTTCATTATCCTTTTCCCTCACGGTATTATTCAATTCATTAAATGTATGCTGCTGATGCTGAAGGGCTTTTTCTTTTTCAATAAAATCTATTTTCTCTTTTTCAATAGTTGCATCATCTTTTGCTATGGCTGCTTCAAGATGCGTTCTTTTATCTGTCTCGTTTTTTTGCTGTTCATTTAAATCTTTATACGTAGTATTAAATCCTTCAAGAGCCGCTTTTGCCAGTTCAATACTTACTTCACGATATTCTTTTTTGATTTCAAAATATTTCTCTGCTTTTTTTGCCTGGCTCTCAGTTATTTTTAACTGGTTATTTATTTCGAAAAGTAAATCTTCAATACGTGCCAGATCCTGTTCAGTAGCATCAAGCTTCAACTTAGCTTCCCGCTTTCTTGTTTTATAAATGGAAATGCCCGCAGCTTGCTCAAGCATTCTGCGGCGGCTGTTTTCTTTATCTTTTATAATATCATCAACCATTCCCAGCTCAATGATCGCATAGCTGTCAGTACTTACGCCGGTATCCATAAAAAGATTATGAATATCTTTTAACCTGCAGCTTACATCATTCAAGCGATATTCACTATCCCCGTTCTTATAATACTTACGGGTGATGGTTACTGTATTAAATTCGGTAGGCAGTAAATTGCGTGTATTCTCAAACGTTAGGCTTACTTCTGCAAGCCCACTGGCGCTGCGTGTTTTGGAGCCATTAAATACAAGGCTTTCGAGGTTTTCGCTTCTAAGCTGGCTTATCTTTTGCTCACCAATAACCCAACGGATACTATCTACAATATTACTTTTCCCGCAACCGTTAGGGCCAATTACACCGGTAATTCCTTCATCAAAATTGAGGATAGTTTTGTCGGCAAAACTTTTAAAACCCTTTATTTCAAGACTCTTTAATCTCACAATATTTTTTTATACCTGGGTAAAAATCTTATTAGGCAGGCAGGCAAATATATTGGTTATGTTATAAAGAAACTGTTACTTGTATCAATAGTGTTTCATACTTATACACACCTTTTTCACAGGCGTTTTTATTGTTCAATAGCATAGTTAAATATTCCGGTTTTTTGCGCATTTTATTTTTATTTACATTTGCAAAAAAAAATTAACATGAAAACATTCCTTGTTCCGGTAGATTTTTCTGCAACTTCAATAAACGCTGCAGAATATGCAGTTGATCTTACAAAAGATTTTCCCGGTGTAGATATAATTCTTTATAATGTATATAATCATATAAGCTTTCCAACTTTAACTGGTAAGGAAGAAGGATCCCGCCAGATGATTACTGAGCGTGAATTAAAAAGATTAAAGCGTAAGCTCCATCCTTCTGATGAGCAAAATATTTTAATTGATTGTGAAGAGGGTTCATTTATTGAAAACATTGAAAAATATGTTGTAAGCAATCATATTGATATGGTCATTATGGGCATTACCGGAAGCTCCAGAATTAAACAGGTATTTATGGGGACTAATACCCTTAATGTAATACGACATATCAATACACCTGTGATGATCATCCCGCCGAAGGCTGAATTTAAGGGGCTTAAAAATGTGTTGTTCACATCAGACTTTAAAGATGTTGCACGTACAACACCTTTTGATTCTCTCAAAAAAATGCTTGACCTTTTTAAGCCAAAGCTTAACATCCTCAATGTGGACAGCGAGCATTATATTGAGTTGACCGATGAATATAAAATTGAAAGAGAAGCAATGGAAGACAAAATGACAAATTATAATCCTGAGTTTTCTTTTTTACGGGCCTATGATTTTTTAGATGGCATAAGCCGGTTTGTGGAAACAAAAAATATTGATGCAATAATTACTGTTCCAAGAAGGCATAATTTTTTAAGCCAGCTATTTAAAACGAGTCATACAAAAAAGCTTGCCTATCACAGTCATGTTCCCATAATAGCAATTCATGCTTAATTGTCTGAACCAGGATTTATAGGATTAATGAGATGACCTGAAATGGCTTATAAACTGCGGTTGAAGAATCAGTAGGCGTTAAAAATTTCATACATATTTCTTATAAGGTCTTTCTCTTAAAGGCCTTTATTTTTTTACTACTCATGTGTATTTTAGAGTATCCATTAATTTAATAGATTTGTGACCCACATTTAGAATTTGAATTGTTAGCATACAGACAGGTAAAAATATTTTATGAAAAATATAAAACTGATTGAGGTGCCGAGTGAAATAGGTGCAGGCACACGGGGTGCAAGTCTTGGTATTGACGCAATAAAAATTGCTGCGCTCGATTTTATGAGTAATTTCTTTGTTCATTTTCCTTCAGAAAAAATAGAGCCCGAAAACAATTTACTTTTTGAACCGATTTCATCACCATATGCCAAAAGAATAAACGGTGTATTAATAATGTATGAAAGAGTTTCAAAAGCTGTAAAGGATACTATTAAAAATAATTTTTTCCCGGTAGTTATAAGCGGGGATCACAGCAATGCAGGTGGAACGATTGCGGGCATTAAAGCGGCGAAACCCAACAGCCGCCTTGGCATTATATGGATTGATGCACATGCCGACCTGCACACACCTTACACGACGCCATCAGGCAATATGCATGGAATGCCGCTTTCAGCATCTATTGCAGAAGACAATGAAGAAAGTAAAGTTCATGACCTAGATGAAAAAACTAAAAAGCAATGGGATCAGTTGAAACAATTTGGAAAGGTTGCCCCTAAAGTTTTGCCTGAGGATATTGTTTTTATTTCTTTAAGAGATTATGAAAAGGAAGAAAAACATTTGATTGCTAAATATGGTATGTATGTAATTACCACGGCAGAGTTGCGTCGTAAAGGTCCTGAAAATGTTGTAAGAGCTGCTCTACGCTTTTTAACTGACTGCACAGATATTTATGTAAGCTTCGATGTTGATTGTCTTGATTCATCTATTACAAAAGGTACCGGCACGCCTGTAAGCA
>JBDTYU010000209.1:0-13255 GCA_040005535.1 Ginsengibacter sp.
ATGTAATATGGGATCAAGTTCTTTAAAATCCATCTTTGCGTTTTGCTATATTCTTATAAAACCGGGCTCTTAAAATAAACCCGGGAACAATCCAGGCAGCTCCTGCTCCAACGGCCACAAACAGGTAAGTATTATAACTTTTATAGAAAAAAGATATGATACATAAAATCCAGCAAATAATTCCACCTATAATGAATGGAGAAAATTTATTTATGCATCCTGAAATAAAAGTAGGAATTCCAAAAAGCAAAAGAAGTAAAGGAAGAACGACGTAACCGATATTGGCAAATCCGCCTGCAATTGTAAGAATGAAAACACTTATCCCAAAAGCCACCCATACATATTTATGAGTTTCATCTTTATAAGTAACCGCGTTTCGATATTTTTTTTCTCTTCTATCAAAATAAAATTGCAAAATGAAAGTGATGAACATAAGGAAAAAAGGATTAAAAGGCATATGAAGGCTTTTTACCGTTGCATCGAGATATGCAAGTGTAAAGCATATCAAATTAGTAAACCCCCACAACAATGCACTAAGGCCACTTTCATAATAATGATGTTTGGCCTGGCTTATCATATTTGTAATTAGTTGGAGGCTTTCCTGCTCTGACATTGATTTATCTTCCATATCAATTTTCTTTTTTAAATTTTTGTTTCAAAAGATAGCCTGGAATAATCCATCCTGCTATAATCGCACATGCTATGAGAAGTAAATGAAATTCAGGATTAATAAACGGAGATATAGCAGCAAATGACCAGCAAAATATTCCTCCTATTGATAAAGGTTTAAATTTAAAAATAATGCCTAACAAAAAAGTGGGCATTCCGTACATAACAAGTATAGCTGGATTGATAGCCTCATATTTTTTAAGCTGAATCAATATAAAAATCAGCAATGTTTCACAAATGAAAAATACAATCCAAACGTATTGATTAATCTCATCTGTGTAAGTTCTTACTTTTCGGGATTTCCTTTTTTTTCGCAAAAAGAATATTTGATAAATCAGTACTATCCATGTTACAAACCAAACGTAATATGCATTTTCACTTTTAAAGAAATATGTTGCAATAAACTGGGTGATACAACATATTAAAATAACCCAGCCCCAAACAAGATATAAAAATCCTGTTTCATTAAAACGATTTTTGGCTTTGTTGATCATTGAGGTAATCAGCTGCATGCTTTCAGCTTCGGTCATACTTAATTCTTCCGGGATCATAACTAATTATTTGTATTGAGATAAAAAATATTGCAAAGCGCCTTTACCCCAGTTTGGAGACAACTCAGTTTCCGGTTTAAATTTATCATTTAAAGTATTTGCTTTATCAAAATATTCTTTAGCCGGATCTTTACCGCCACCAAATGCTTCCGGAGTGTAAAATTTATTTTCAGCTTCGAGTAAAACCGGGCGTGGATTTGTTGGATCAAGGATTTTTGATTTTTCAATAAAACCTGTAGAAGCCGGACCGTAAGTCATATACCTGCTTTGCGGATCCACCATCATGTGTGATGTTGCAATCATGCTTTTTATAACAGCTGTTTCAGAATTTTCTTTTCCTAAAATAGTTTCAGCCTTATCAATTAATTGCTGTGCTTTGTCTGCGATGGCGTCTTTTTTTAAATTATCTTTTTCAGCGTAAGCACTGGTAACGGTACAATATGCGGCGTAATAATAAGGAAGCCATTGAGTTTTTTCGGCATCACCGATTCGCTCGAAGGTGTTGGCCAACTCACCGCCATTGCCTTTTATCATCATTGAATCAAGCAAAGCAATGTTTGCTTTCATAGCGCCTGTGTACTTATCACTTTGTGAAAAGCTTGAACTTCCGAAACAAATGATTGCTGTAAATAAAACGAGTTTTTTCATTTTGATTGTTTTTAGTTTTTGTTTTAATTATTGTTTTTTTCAAGTTTTTAAATTCTTTTTGCCCCCCTTCGGGCGGTTGTGGCTGCTATAAATGATTATCAATTGCATCCTGTGTTCTATCTATACCAAAGCTTATAAAACATCCTAAGTACAGGAACCTTTTTGAAGGTGGTGTTACTGCTATTTTGTTTTGACCATTAGCTGAATAATTATAAGTATAAATTTTATTTGCCCCCAAAACATTGGAGACAGATAATACGATAACGGTAAAGCTTTTTGAGTTCGTTTTTCCTATAGATGGCAAATAATTTACACTAAGGCTTAAATCATTATAATCTTTGGTTCGTCCTTCATCAAAAATTTTATAGACGTTTGTATTATTGTCATAGTTAATATTATAATATGGCCGGCCGGTTGCAAATGTGTACGAGCCATTGAATTGTGTTTTTAATTTCGTCACGAATTTTTTAATTATAAATGAAGCGGTATGCTTAGCAGCAAATGACGGTTCTATTGCAAATGGGTAGTTAAGAAAATCACGTTTTGTATCCAGGTAAGAATAAGAAATCCAGTAATCAACATTTTTAATAGTTTTTTTATCTCTCCAGAAAAATTCAATCCCTTTTGCATCACCAAAGCCATTGTTATTAATTGCTCTTAAAGTGTTATTATTACTTAGACCTGTTTTAAATAAATCTTTGTACTTTTTATAAAATATTTCAGTACGAAAAGTATGGTCTTTTGAAATCTTTTGATATTGAGCAATGTAATGAGTAGCCTGTGCAAAATGTAGTTGATTAATTGAAGGCAAATATTTTCTTTCAGGATCCTGGTAAAAAATTCCAGACGCTAAAGAGAACTGGCTGTTATCAGCAAATTTGTAGGCCACCGATATTCGTGGAGCAACATTCCATTTATCAAGTAATTGAGAACGCTCTGCCCTTCCTCCTATTTTAGCAGCAAGATCATTGGTAAGATAAACATCAGTTTCTGCAAAACCCGAGAAAATATTTTCTTTTATAGTTTCATCAAATTTGGTATTATCATATTGTGTGTAGGTTGTTTTCTCATTGCTGTAATTGTATTCACTACCAAACCTGACTGCACTTAGATTAAACAATTTTTTTTCAAATATAATTTTAGCATTCGCATATTGACCTTTATTTAGCAGGCTGAAATTTTTATAAGCGTATAATGGTTCATTTATAAGCAATTGTTTTTTATTATCACCATCCTGCAACTCATTATTGATGTTATCGCGGTTTGTACTATATGAAACTCCGGCATTTACTTTCCATCCATTACCTATTTTTTCTCTCCACGACAGATTGTGGTACATGTTGAAATTTTTAAGACCAAATGCATCTTTCATATTTAATGAATCTATATCGTGGTTTCTAAAACCAACATTGGTAGTACTGAAATAACCAAAATATTTCAGCATTCCTGTCGCCGATGTCTTAATTCTAAAATTAGCATCGCCTTCATGTAAAACCGGCACACGGAAATAATCAAATTTTTGCTTGATGATATTAAAGACAAGCGCAAGATTCGTATATGCATAGGTAATACCCCATGATGATTTTTTATTCTTAGAAAGTTTTTGGATGCCTGCATTTGCTGCCAGATAAGAAATTCCAAAATCTGCTGATGTTCTTTCCGGAAGGTCTATAGATTCTAATAAAAGAACAGAAGAAAGTGCCTGGCCATATAATGCTGAATAACCTCCCGAACTAAAAATAGTTCCTTTAAATAAAAAAGGATTAAATCTGCCCCTCGTTGCAAGGCCAGGCTCACTGCTATAAAAAAAATTATTTACTAAAGTTCCGTCAATAAAAATTTTAGTTTCTGTTGCAGTGCCTCCTCTTACAAATAGCCCTTCGCTTTCGCCTACTTGTTGGGAACCTGGTAAACTTTTTATGGCACCCGTAATATCGGCATTAGCACTGGCGGTAGTTACTATATCGATGGGAGTTAAAGCGCTTGCCCTTTTTTGGTCGCTTGCTTCAAAAGTTCCGGCACTTATTACCACCGCTTTTAGTTCAGTTATTTGTTCTTTAAGTGATATATCAATATTTAATGATGTTCCATTAATATTAATATTTTGCTCAAATGGTTTGTAACTTGTTGAGGTAACCTGAAGAATATGAATGCCCTTTTCAGAAGTTGTGAATGAATAATTTCCTGATGAATCAGAAGTGGTACCATCATACGAATTTTGAATACTAACACTGATTCCTTGCAAAATTTTATTATGAGTGTCCGTTATTTTTCCAGAAATTTTTACCTGTGCCTTTCCGAACATATTTAATAAAAGAAATAAAAAAATTAAATGGTTCTTCATTTTTGTAAATTTATTGCAATAATAAAGTAGTTTGTATAATAAACCAAATATTTTAAGGTAAATTTTATTCTGATAATTTTTAGAGTAATTATTAATGTAAATGATTGATCATCACATATTAATTAGCTTTTAGGATATGCATTTGCCCGAAAAAAACATTGAATGAATTTATTAACATCGTTTAAAATTAATTTGTTTATGTGCATGCAATTTGTAATTTAGCAATAGAATTTAATGGGTTAGTAAGTACAAAGGGCCGGTAGCAATACTGGCCCTTTTACTTTTCTTAAAAAAAATGCAGCCTTCTTTAAATTAGATTCAGCTTCTTTAGTATTTATTTTATATCCTATTCTAATGATTGTTTAAATTCATTTCTTATAAGTCTTTATGAGTAAAACCAGGACGGCTTTTTTTTGTAGCAATTGCGGACAGGAGAGCGCAAAGTGGTTAGGCAAATGTCCTTCATGCGAGCAGTGGAATACTTTTGTTGAAGAAGTAATTGTAAGAGGAACTGATAAAAAACAAAATGAGTGGAAAGATTTTTCAGGATTAAGCGGGGGTATCAAAACAATATCTTTAAATGATGTAACAAGTGGAGAAGAAAAAAGAATATTTACTGCTGACGCTGAATTGAACCGTGTATTAGGTGGTGGAATTGTGACAGGCAGTCTTGTATTAATAGCAGGTGAACCGGGCATTGGTAAATCAACTTTGTTCCTCCAGGCTGCATTGCAAATGCAAAATACGATTACCTTATATATAAGTGGGGAAGAAAGCGAGCAACAAATTAAAATGCGTGCAGACCGGATTAAAATCCAAAATGAAAAATTTTTCCTGCTTACTGAAACAAATACACAAACTATTTTCCAGGAGATAAAAAAATTAAATCCACAACTTGTGATTGTTGATTCAATTCAAACTTTACAATCACCTTATGTAGAATCTGCACCGGGCAGCGTATCACAAATAAGAGAAAGTGCAGCCGAGTTTCAGCGCTTTGCAAAAGAAACCAATACGCCTGTTTTTTTAATTGGGCACATTACTAAAGATGGAAACATAGCCGGACCAAAAATTCTGGAGCACATGGTAGATACTGTTTTACAATTTGAAGGTGACCGCAATTATGCTTACCGCATTTTACGAACCCTTAAAAATCGTTTTGGCTCATCATCAGAATTAGGAATTTATGAAATGACGGGAGAGGGTATGAGACAAGTGAGTAATCCTTCAGAAATATTAATTACGCAAAAAGAAGAACAACTAAGCGGTGTAGCCATTGCCGCAACTATAGAAGGAATAAGGCCGCTTCTTATAGAAGTGCAGGCATTGGTAACGCAAAGTGTGTATGGAACCCCGCAAAGAACCAATACAGGTTTTGATGCGAGAAGGCTGCAGCTATTGCTTGCTGTTTTAGAGAAACGCGGTGGGTTTCATTTTGGGGTCAAAGATGTTTTTATAAATATCGCAGGGGGTATTAAGGTGGAAGACCCTTCTATTGATCTTGCTGTCCTTAGCGCTTTACTTTCTTCGTACGAAGATGTTGCAATGCCTTTACATATTTGTTTTGCGGGAGAAGTAGGTCTTAGTGGTGAAATAAGAGCAGTTAACCGTATTGAACAACGCATCGCAGAGGCTCAAAAACTTGGCTTTGAAAAGATAGTTGTAAGTAAATACAACACCAAAGGGTTAGGAAAAACAAAGTTTAAAATTGAAGTCATAGCATTGGGTAAAGTAGAAGAACTATACCAATATCTATTTTAATATTCAAAAAAAAAATAAATAATCTGAAGTTGCATTCAACCATAGCATCACCGTTACTTCATTTTTTTTATCCGCATAACTGCCTTGGGTGCGGAAGTGATATAATTGAGAAAGAAAATTTTTTGTGCCTTGAATGCATCAATAATTTACCTCATACAAATTTTGCCATGCATGCAAATAATCCGGTAGAAAAAATTTTTTGGGGAAGAATTTCAATTAATGCCGGGATGAGTGAATTTTATTTTTCAAAAGACTCCATTATTCAAAATCTTATTCATGAATTTAAATACAGAGGGAACAGGAAAGTTGGCCTGTTCCTGGGAAACATGATAGGTAAAAGTTTATTGAGCAGTAATCGGTTTTCTAAAATAAATGCATTAGTGCCTTTACCATTATTTTCGCAAAAGGAATTTAAACGAGGCTTCAATCAATCAGCAATACTTTGTGAAGGCATAAATGAAATCACGAATATTCCTTCAATAACAAAAAATGTTATCAGAATTATTCATACAGAAACCCAGACAAAAAAAGGCCGCATACAGCGATGGGAAAATGTCGAAAAAAGCTTTTCTGTTTTAGAACCCTCAGCTTTAAAACAAAAACATCTTTTACTCGTTGATGATGTTATTACAACGGGAGCAACTCTTGAAGCGTGCGGTGCAGAAATTTTAAAGGTCGGGGATGCAATTTTAAGTATTGCAACATTGGCAGTTGCAACGAAATAGTCAGCAATTATCAACCTTCAGCCGACAAACATGTCTAACCATTAACAATAAAACATATTTTTGATTAATGACTTCTCTGAAATATTTATTCTTTTTCTTTTTACTATCCCAAATTATTTTTTCGTGCAAAAAAGAATCTTTTATTACAAGCCCGCAGGCAAATTTATATACAAGTGCAGACACTTTATCGTACGATACAGTTTTTACTTCAGTTGGTTCTATTACACAATCATTTAAAATTTTTAATGCTAATAATCAGAAACTTCGTTTATCGCAGGTAAAATTATCGGGAGGCACTACTTCTGCATTTAAAATAAACGTGGATGGCATTTCCGCAACCGAGGTAGACGACATAGAAATAAATGCAAATGATAGTATATATGTTTTTGTGCAGGTGAATATAAATCCATCCGCAGGCAATCTTCCTTTCATTCTTCGGGACAGTATACTAATAGATTATAATGGCAATCAAAAATTTGTTCAGTTACAAGCCTACGGTCAAAATGCTATTTTTCTAAATAGTATGAAAATTACCGGGAATGTTTCGTTTACCAATACTTTGCCTTACGTAATTCTCGGAGGTATTTTAGTTGACTCCAATGCAACACTTACACTACAACCAGGAACAAGAATATTTTTACATGCGAATGCCCCTTTTTTAGTTGATGGAACTTTAATAGCCAATGGTACAAAACAAGATAGTATAATTTTTAATGGTGACAGGCTAGATCCAGATTACCGGGATTTACCGGCAAGTTGGCCGGGCATTTTTTTTAGGAGCAGCAGTAAGGATAATTATTTAAAACACGTCATAATAGAAAATGCATATCAGGGCGTTATTGCACAGGATCTTTCAGTAAATGCTCCCAAAGTCACCATCTCTCAATGTATTATTGATAATATATATGATGCAGGGATTCTTGGTATCCATACAAACATTTCCGCCGACAATTGCCTCATCAGTAACTGCGGCAGCAATGTATTGTTAGGCCTTGGTGGAGATTATAGTTTTATCCATTGCACGGTTGTTTCTTATAACAATTTTTTTACCACACATAAAAATCCGGTTTTGCAGGTTTCAAATTCTGCTATGCAGGGAGGTGTTACATTAGTCGAACCACTTACCGCACTTTTTAAAAATTGTATTTTTTGGGGAGATGGTGGAAATGTAGATGATGAGGTAGTAGTAAACATACAAGGCAGTAACCCACTTTTAAGTTTTGACCATGTTCTTTATAAAGCTAAAAACATCCCTCTCAGTTCTTTTTTTACATTGGCTGTTCAAAATGCAGACCCATTGTTTGATAGTATTAACGTATCAAAAAATTATTACAATTTTCACCTTAATAATAATCCTTCATCCCCTGCAATTAATACAGGTGTCTTAACAATGTTTCCTTTAGATCTGGATGACAGGTTAAGAGATGCGAATCCTGATCTTGGATGTTACGAAAGATAAACTTCAAATATTCAAAAAATTCAACAATCTATTTCGCCTTCCTCATTTTATGAATTCTTATCTTTGCAAAAAAAGAAAAATGAAAAATTTATTTGTTGCATGTGCATCCTTAATCCTTTTATCATTTATATTACCGGCTTCACCTGCTTCTTTTATATCTAAATCAATTTATGATTTTAAAGTTGATGGACTTAGCGGAGGCACTATTGACTTTTCGAAATTTAAAGGAAAAAAAATATTGGTTGTAAACACCGCATCAAAATGTGGATATACTCCACAATATGAATACCTGGAAAAATTATATCAAAAGTACAATAACAAGCTTGTGATAGTTGGCTTTCCGGCAAATAATTTTGGCAGCCAGGAACCAGGTTCTAATGATGAGATAAAAGCATTCTGCACAAAAAATTATGGAGTTACTTTTCCTATGGCTGCAAAGATTTCTGTAAAAGGAACTGACATTGCTCCCATCTTTCAATGGCTTACTAATAAAACAGAAAATGGCGTAATGGATGCCGAAATTAAATGGAACTTCACCAAGTTTTTATTGGATGAAAACGGAGTGCTGATTGCAAAATTTGATAGCAATGTAGCTCCAATGAGTGATGAAATTGTGAGATACTTAAAATGATATTTTTTTATTACACGAATCATAAAACACAAATTAAAAGTGACATTGCATTCATTCAATTCGTGCTGTATTCATGTAATTACATTTGAGTTTCTTTCTTAATTAAATATCATCCGGTTTAAAGAGGTTATTTTTTATAAACGAGTTATAAAACACGAAATTCATAGAGGGTAAATACTTATTTTTAATTCGTGTAGATGCTTTGATTCATGTAATTCGTTGTACTAAAATTCGTGTTATCAAAAATGCAGTTTGAAAATGTTATCGGCCAGGAAGCCGCTAAAAAACATTTAATTGGCCTGGTCCTGCAAAACAGGTTGAGCCATGCTTTATTATTTTTGGGTAAAGAAGGCAGCGGCTCACTTTCTATGGCATTGGCTTTTGCACAATATATAGTTTGTACATCCGCAAAAAATGATAAATTTAACCTGCCTGATCTATTTGGAAATGAAAATATTGTTGCTACGAAAAATCACGAGGCTTGGGATTCATGCGGTCATTGCCCTTCCTGTATTAAAGCCCAACAATACATACATCCTGACATACATTTTTCGTTTCCCGTTATTCCCAAAAAAGCGGGCACACCACCGGTAAGTGATGATTATATAAGTGAATGGAGAGAGTTTATTACTTTATACCCTTATGGAAATGTGTATGACTGGCTTCAGTTTTTAGGAGCTGAGAATAAGCAGGGAAATATAACCGCAGAAGAGTGTAATAAGATAAACCACAAATTAAGTCTTAAATCTTTTGAAAGCCGCTATAAAATTTTAATTATGTGGATGCCCGAATTTTTGGGCAAAGAAGGGAACAAGCTTTTGAAGCTTATTGAAGAACCACCACCTGATACGCTTTTTATTTTTGTAGCGGAAGAAGAAAATTCAATTTTACCAACAATTTTATCAAGGACACAATTAATTAAAATTAATTTATTTTCCAATGCTGAAATTGAGGAGGCATTAATAAATATAGGAAATGCAACATCTGAACGGGCAGCCCAGATTGCAGGGGTATGTGAAGGAAATTATCGTGAAGCGTTGCAATTGCTTCAACATGAGGAACAAGATTGGCAGGGGCTTACAAGGGAATGGCTTAATGTAATCTTAAAAAATAACACCGCGGGGCAACTTAAATGGATTGATGAAATAAGCCAGTTGGGCCGTGAAAAGCAAAAACAATTTATACGTTATTTTATTCATTTGCTTGACCAGGCCTTAAGAGTTCAATTTATAAGTGAACAGGCATTCTCCCGCATTGACATGCAAATTCCTGAAAATGAAAAAGACTTTGCTTTACGGCTTAATAAATTGTGCAGCATTGAGGCACAGGAAGCTATCATCAAAGAACTTGACAAAGCAATTTTTTATATTGAACGCAATGCACATGCTAAAATGTTGTTCCATGCGCTTTCCATTCGACTATATCATATTATTAAGGATAATTCGCTAATTTTAATGAATTGAGGAAAATGAATTTTTACAGATGTTTTTATAAAGATTTTGAACCAACTTTCCAGCTATACGCATTTTCGTTATCAACTGCCTGTCAAAAGGCTTTATAGTTTTACAAAAATAAATGTAAGAGGTCTCTCTTAAAAAGTAAAATCTATAATGAAGGTTTTTAATGCTAATAAGGCTGTTAACTTCATCTGCACATTGCATCATTTTTCTATTTATTATTTATTGATCGCATTTTTTTAATCCAAAATATGAGTTGCACTAGTTGTAGTACGGGAAAACCTGGAGGTTGTAAAAGTAATGGTGGATGCAGTACTGGTGGATGTAACCGCATGAATGTTCACGATTGGCTTACCAATCTCCCTTTTAGTGATCCCGAAAGCAACTGCCGCATAATAGAAGTCTCTTTCAATCAGGGAAGCCGTAAAGATTTTTACAGAAATAATTCCCTCCAGATTTTTGATAAAGGTGATATTATTTCTGTGGAAGGAGTAAGTGGCTTTGATGTAGGAACAGTAAGTATTACAGGAGAATTGGTGCGTCTCCAATTAAAAAAACATGGTTTAAAAGAAGATAGTTCTGAATTTAAAAGAATATTAAGGCGTGCAACAGACGGCGATATCATTAAATGGAAAGAAACGAAAGCACGTGAACATGAAGTATTGATTAGAAGCCGGGCAATTGCAAGGCAACTAAAAGTCGATCTTAAAATGGCTGAGGTGGAAATACAGGCTGACAGCAGAAAAGCAACTTTTTTTTATATTGCTGATGACAGGGTTGACTTTCGTGAATTGATTAAAATTTATGCTTCAGAGTTTAGGGTTAAAGTTGAAATGAAGCAGATAGGTGCACGCCAGGAAGCAGGAAAAGTCGGAGGAATAGGCAGTTGTGGCCGGGAATTGTGCTGCAGCACATGGCTCACTGATTTTAAAAGTGTAAATACTAATGCAGCCCGATACCAGAATTTGAGCATTAATCAAACAAAACTCAGTGGGCAATGCGGAAGGTTGAAATGCTGCCTCAATTATGAGCTGGACACTTACCTTGATGCACTCCAGCATTTTCCCGACGATGCTGAAATTATCGAGGTGATGAAGGGTCGTGCTTTTTTAATAAAGAAAGATATTTTCCGTAACCTTATGTGGTATTCGTTGCCGGAGAGTACGAAGCATTATCCTCTTTCTATTGAAAGTGTAAAAAAGATACAGGAACAAAACAGGCAGGGAATTAAGCCGGAAGCGCTTGAAACAGTTGAGATCATAAGTGGGAAACCCAAAGAGGTGGAACCTGAATTTGTGGATGTAGTAGGCCATATAAGTTTAAAATCGCTTGAAAAAAACAGCCGAAAACGCAAAGATAATAGCCGAAGCAAAAGCAACAGGCCTGAAAATCAACAGCAAAAGCCTTCACAAAACAAACAGAACAATAACAGGAACCGCCCACCCAGAAAAAAAGATTAATAAAAAAATATCCGTTATTAGAAGTTTAAAGACAAGGAAGATTGTAAAAAATTACGGTTATTACTTTTATAACCTTAATAGTTTATACATTCGTTTTATTTTACCGCATGTCAATAACAATCTCTAATCTTACTAAAACTTACGGAACACAAAAAGCGATTGACAGTATTTCATTTAATGCAGCTAATAACGAGATAGTAGGTTTTCTTGGGCCAAACGGGGCAGGTAAATCCACAACCATGAAAATTGTTACGGGCTGTCTTGAAGCTGACTCCGGCAATGTAATAGTGAACGGGATTGATGTAAATACAAATTCGCTCGAAGTAAAAAAACAAATTGGTTACCTGCCAGAAGGTAATCCATTGTATTATGAAATGTATGTGCGTGAATATCTCGGCTTTATTGCATCACTTCATAAAATAAAAACAAGCACAAAAAAAAGAATTGAAGAAGTTATTGACTTGACAGGGTTGCGTTTTGAAAGTAATAAAAAAACAGGACAACTTAGCAAAGGATACAAACAAAGAGTGGGACTTGCCGCGGCATTGATTCACGATCCTGAAGTGCTCATTCTTGATGAACCTACCAGTGGATTAGATCCCAATCAAATTATAGAAATAAGGCAGGTAATTAAGGAACTGGGCAAAAATAAAACGGTTCTTTTTTCATCACACATTTTACAGGAAGTTGAAAGTATTTGCGATAAGGTGATAATAATTAATAAAGGAACTATTGTTGCCGACGATACTTTATCTAACCTGCGCATATCAAACAAGACTTATTATATAGTCGTTGTACAATTTTCACAAAAAATAAATATTGAAATTCTTTTAAGCATTGAGGGTGTACAAAAAATTGATGAAGAGCAGCCTTTTATTTTTAAACTTCAAACTATAGATCCGGATAATGTAAAAAAACAGCTTCTTAAACTTAGTTTGCAAAACAATTTAAATATAGTTTTATTGCGAAGCGAAAGCAAAAGTCTTGAAGAAGTATTTAGAAGTTTAACCGGTAATATTCAAAATAATTAATTAAAAATGCTATGAGCTACATTGCAAACATACAGGCACGACAAATATTAGATAGCCGTGGAAACCCAACAATTGAAGTTGATATTCTTACCGAAAATGAATTTCTGGGAAGAGCAGCTGTCCCTTCCGGTGCAAGTACTGGAGTACACGAAGCAGCAGAATTGCGAGATGAGGATAAAAAAGTTTATGGAGGAAAAGGTGTACTCAATGCTGTAAAAAATGTAAACGGCTTATTGGCAGATAAACTTACAGGATGGGATGTTGCTGACCAAACGGGTATTGACAATGCAATGATTGCTCTTGACGGTACAGAAAATAAAAGCGCCATTGGGGCTAATGCAATTCTTGCTGTAAGCCTTGGTGTTGCAAAAGCAGCCGCATTAGAAGCAAACCTTCCGCTTTACAGGTACATTGGAGGAACGAATGCAAAGATTCTTCCCATACCTATGATGAATATTTTGAACGGTGGCGCACATGCTGATAATAAAATAGATTTCCAGGAATTTATGGTAATGCCTG
>JBDTYU010000210.1:0-4442 GCA_040005535.1 Ginsengibacter sp.
ATATCACAGCGGTTAATACCATTGAATGTATTTGGACCTCCAGGTACAGATGAGATGATTACATACTTACGAAAAGCGTTTGCTTTTGATATTAAAATCAGAGTGGGAGATGATAAGAAGTTTGAGGAAGGCAGTAAACTTGTGGTTAAGGAAATAGAGCAAGGAGTTATTTATGAAAAAAACGGCGTTAAAGTAATTGCAATTAAAGTAGATCATCATCCAGATATACCTGCTTTTGGATACCGCGTAGAGTACAATGGACATTCCGTTGTATTATCCGGTGATACACGATATTCAGAAAATCTGATCAGGTTTGCAAAAGGAACAGATTTGTTGATACATGAGGTAGCCGTTGCTCCTGACACAGTAAGTAAATCAGATCCTAAATATCCAATATTCGCTCATCATACTACTGTTGAGCAGGCGGCAAAAGTTTTTAACGAAGTACAACCAAAGCTTGCTGCCTACTCGCATATTGTAAAATTGTATGGACGGGATGAAGAGGACTTATTCAAACGAACAAAAGCAAATTATTCAAAACCATTTGTTATAGGCGAAGATTTAATGAGTTTTTCAATTGGTGATACAGTTTCTGTAAGTAAGTGGCAGAATAAATAACTACGGCTAAACAAGGATGGCAATCAGTTCAATTAATTTTATTCACTTAAAATACTCATAAGAATGAAAAAGAGAATAACCGCCATTTTAATCATACTCTTAGCTTTCGCAAATAACTTTTGTTCAGCACAACAACCGGATGAGGCTGTAATCAGAGGTCTTGAAAATTCTGAAAGAGAAGCAATATTAAAAGGTGATACAGCAATGTTATTTAAATTATGGTCTCCTGATATAGTTGTAAATAACCCGGTGAATATAGTTGTAACCTTGGAGCAAATAAAAGAACGGTTAAGAACGGGGCATATTGATTATTCATCTTTCGAAAGAATAATTGAAAAAATAGCTTTCGAAAAAAATGTTGCAATTGTTATGGGTAAAGAGACTCTCACCCCGCAAAAAGCTACGGAAAATGCCGGAAAAACTGTTACAAGAAGATTTACAAACATTTGGATGAAAGAAAATGGAAATTGGCGGCTTAGCGTAAGACAGGCAACAGTTATTTCTGTTCAATAAGATACAGATTTTTACACTTATTGGCCTTCTTCTTTATTCTCCGGGAGAATATTGTTATACCGGAATTCCATTTTTGAGTATAAGAAACAGGATACGGTGCAGAGCAAAAAATATCTTCATACTATTAAACCAATCTAATTCATAAACTGTAGCTAGCTTTAATATATGTGCATTTATCGTTTCATTATATTGGTTGTGGTTAATTTTCTAACTGCGCCAGGCACAATTGCTCAGAAAAGTTTTAACTACTCTTTTCGTCATATTAACCAGTCGGATGGCTTGCTGCACAACGATGTACATTCCATAGTGCAGGATGGTAAAGGTTTTATTTGGATAGCAACTTCTAACGGACTGCAACGTTATGACGGAGCAAGTTTTATTAATTACCCCGAAATGCTCAGTAACTCTACCGAAGGTTTTATTGTCGGGGCTGAAATGTATGCAGATAAAAAAAACAACCTGTTATGGATTACAAATTATACCAACATAGAAAAAATGGAGTTAGGTAAAAATCATTTTATTGTTTATGACCCCGAAAAATTATTACAAGACTCTTCTTTTATTTTTAATGCATATCGGGGGATAAATAATGAAGTATGGTTATTAAGCCACAATGCTGCTTATCGTTATGACAGCGCTGTAAAAAAAAACCTTATGTATCATTTAAATATTTTTCCCGAAAATACCCATCAAACTTCTTTCATTGCTACAGACAGCACAGGAAACAATACATGGATTACGACCGGACCGCAGTTGCATTTGTTTGACAAAAAAAACAAAAATGTCTATTCAGATAATTTTAATCCCCTCCATCATTCTTTGCTGCAACCATTATTGTATGGAACTAAAGGGAAAGACATAAGGTTTATTATGATAGATAGCAGGCAAAATATCTGGGTAACTACCTGGGGTGATATATTATATAAATACGATGATAAAACAAAAAACATCAGCGCTTATTCTTTATCTGCTATCAAAATAAAAGAACAAGGTAGCAGAGCAACTGGTTCAGGGCTTTTAGTCAACTGCATACTCGAAGATGACAATCATACTATATGGATAGGTACAGAAAATGCAGGCTTGTTGCGTTATAACGGGGAGAAGAATAATTTTGATTACTGTATTGCGCAGGAAAAGAAGAGCGAAAGTATCTGGTACGATTATAAAATACACAGCCTGTTCCAGGATAAAGAACAAAATATTTGGATAGGTACAGATAAAGGAATTAGCATTTTTAATCCTTACCGGCAATATTTTAAATCTGTCCGGCATGAAGACAATAATCCTTTATCCATCCACAAAAGTGAAATTATAAGTTTTATACAAACCACCCCCGGCGATATTTTTATTGGCACATGGGGCGGGGGCATTGCGATATACGACAGTGGTTTTCATTTCAAAAAAAATATCCTTTTTAAAGGCCCGCCAGATAAAAATAAGGTATGGAGTTTTATGCAGGTTGATGATGAAACAATCTGGATAGGATGTCAGCATGGCTACCTGCTGGTTTACAATATGGTTACAGGTGCAACGCAAACCCTTCATCCGAAGGAAATGGAAGGGTTTACCATACGCTGCATGGAAAAAGATGATAAAGGCAATATATGGTTTGGGCTGCACAATGGAAAGATTACTAAATGGGATAGAAAGCTAAATAAATTTTTTCCTTCTGGCGCCGGCTTGCAGGATAGTTTAAAAATTGCTTCTCCTGTAATAACTATTTTCATTGACCCCGCACAGCATTGCTGGGTGAGCACCGAAGCAGGGTTTAAACAATTTGATTTGGAGAAAAGGGTATATACCAACACATGGGTATCTGATAAAAATAATGTAAACAGCATTTCCGGAAAAACCTGCCAGGGTATAGAAGAATACAACGATAGTACCTTGTTGATTGGAACGATTTATGGCGGGTTGAACTTTTTTAATAAGAGGACAAAAACATTCTCCCATTTTGGGACAGCCGATGGATTACCATCCAATACCATTTACGCCATAAAAAAAGATACAGCAGGTTATATATGGTTTACCACCGACTATGGCCTTTACAAATTTAATCCTGCCGAAAAAAAAATCATCCCTTATAACATGGAACCGGGTGTTATTAATTCTTCCATCATATCAAATAACTTTTATCCATTGCAGGATGGCCAATGGCTTACGTTTACACTTACCGAAGCAATAAGTTTTTTTCCCTACAAAGCAGAGTACCAGGGTAACCGCCAACCAAAGATAGAGATAACTGGTTTTAAAATTTTTGATAAGCCCGTGTTTATTGATTCTTTACTGTTTGAAAATAAGCCACTCAGGCTTTCGTACAAAGAAAATTTTTTTACTGTGGACTTTGCTGCGTTAAATTTTTCAGGTATGCAGCAAACAAACTATTATTATCGCCTGGTTGATATTGATAAAGATTGGGTAAATAACGGAACAAAACGTTTTGCAAACTATACAGACCTGCAACCAGGTGAATACATTTTTGAGGTAAAAGCTGACAATGGAAAAAACAACAGCGGAGAAAGTACATCTTTTAAAATAATTATTGCCCCACCTTTTTGGAAAACATGGTGGTTTATTTCAATTATATTCTTTTGCGCTTTCTTAATTATTTATGGGTTTGTAAAATGGCGTATAAAAAATATTAAAACAATTGAAGCAGAAAAGTTGAAAGTGCAGCGGCTAAATGCGGAGCAATATAAAAGTAAAATGGAACTGGAACAGATCATCAATTATTTCTCTTCTTCATTAATTGATAAAAATAAAGTAGATGATGTTTTATGGGACGTGGCTAAAAATCTGATTGGCCGGCTTGGGTTTGTTGACTGTATGATTTATTTATGGAATGATGATAAAACGAAAATGATACAGAAGGCAGGTTTTGGTCCTAAAGGATCAATAGAAGAAATTAATAAACAACATTTTGATGTAGTGCCAGGGCAGGGAGTGGTTGGTTATGTAATGCAAACAAAAGAAGCAATTTTAATACCCGATACTTCCCGGGACAGCCGGTACAGGCCAGATGAAATGGAACGATCAAGTGAAATAACCGTTCCCCTGATTTATAACAACGAGCTTATAGGCGTAATAGACAGTGAGCATCACGAAAAGAATTTTTTTACACAACAACACCTGCAGATATTGGGTACCATTGCGACATTAGTGGCTAATAAAATCAAATCTATAGAAGCTGAACAATCGTTGCAGCGTACACATATAGAAATGTACAGTATGAAGGAGCAGCTTTCAAATGCGAAGCTGGAAGCACTAAGAGCACAGATGAATCCACATTTTATTTTTAATTGCCTTACCTC
>JBDTYU010000211.1:0-4909 GCA_040005535.1 Ginsengibacter sp.
AGAAGTGGTAATTCTATGTATAAACTTATAACAATATACGTCTGTTGATTTCTAACACTCCAATCTCATCTCAGGTATTTTCCCTTCAACAAAAAGTCTTCCTCCTGTTTTTCTTTTTATTTCTTCAATAGTAATACCGGGAGCTCTTTCAATCAATTGAAACCCTTTTTCTGTAATGTCTATAACGGCAAGTTCAGTGACTATTTTTTTTACACATCTGATACCGGTTAATGGAAGTGTGCATTTAGATAATAATTTCGAGTGCCCGTTAGGGTTAGTATGCATCATGGCAACAATAATATTTTTGGCACTGGCTACAAGATCCATTGCACCTCCCATACCTTTCACCATTTTCCCGGGAATTTTCCAATTTGCGATGTCACCATTTTCACTTACCTCCATTGCCCCAAGTACAGTGACATCAACCTTTCCGGCACGAATCATTCCAAAGCTCATAGCACTATCGAAGAATGCTGAGCCCGGCACGGTAGTTATGGTCTGTTTACCGGCGTTTATCAAATCAGGATCTTCTTTTCCTTCTTCCGGAAAAGGCCCCATTCCTAACAAGCCATTTTCTGATTGAAGTACTACGTTGATTTCTTTGGGAATATAATTAGCTACCAATGTGGGAATTCCAATACCCAGGTTTACATAATAACCATCTTTTAATTCTAATGCTATTCTTTGAGCAATTTGATTTTTGCTTAACATATTTGTTATGGGAATTTGCTGATGCCCTGATTAAAATATCATCTATCAAGCCAGCATATTATTTAATTAGTAACGTCTGCTAATTTTGTTACAGTTCTTTGTTCAATTCTTTTCTCATAATTTTTGCCCTCGAAAATACGGTGGACATATATCCCAGGCGTATGGATTTCATTGGGATTAAGTTCACCAGGTTCTACAAGCTCTTCTACTTCCGCAATTGTAATTTTACCAGCCATAGCCATAAGAGGATTAAAATTTCTGGCAGTTTCTTTATAAATAAGATTCCCCATTTTATCACCTCTCCATGCCTTTACTAATGAATAATCTGGCTGGAATGCATATTCTAATAAATATACTTTGCCATTAAATTCACGAAGCTCTTTGCCTTCTGCCACTTCTGTGCCTACACCCGCAGGAGTAAAAAAAGCCGGTAATCCGTATCCGGAAGCCATGCATCTTGTTGCAAGAGTACCTTGGGGAATTAATTCAACTTCAAGTTCGCCGCTCAATAATTGTCTTTCGAATTCTGCGTTCTCTCCCACATAAGAAGCAATCATTTTTTTTACTTGTTTCTTCTGTAATAATAATCCAATTCCAAAATCATCAACCCCGGCGTTATTTGAAATGCAGATAAGGTTATTGACACCTTTTTTTATTAGAGCTGTTATACAATTTTCCGGTATTCCACATAAGCCAAACCCTCCAAGCATTATGGTGCTCCCATTCATAATGTCGGCGATAGCTTCATCAGCATTTTTGCAAACTTTAATCATCTGTTTATTTTAATGAATCTCCTTTAAATGTCTTATAACCTCCTTTAAATCTCATATCATTTTGTCTTTGATTTTGGATATTCATGCTATCAAAAATAATACGCATCATTTCCGGATGACTAGTGTACCATAAATAGCTCTGGTCAAAATCTAAGGATGTTATTTTGTGAATTTCAAACACTTTTTTAATAAGTATTTTAATTTCTGCTTCTTCATTAATTGTAGAATCTTTACGGGCTTTTTCACCTGAGAGTGCCTGAGCTCTTATAACATCCCATAAAATATTCTGCATTTCTTTTGACTGAATAATTCCTGAAGGAATTTTATTTTTTCCGGAACATGCTAACAGGATAAAAAACATTAAACAGAAAAAACAATTTTTCATTACTTAAGCCCTTCCTTGTATTTAGATGCAGATGAAACATCAAGGCGCTGCAATAATTCAAGAGCTTTTGATTTATCCTGGGGCGCTGCCTTTGAAAAAATTTTTACAAACTCCTGAGTTTTCCCTTGAAAAAAAAATTGCAAAATCATTGTGTTAGGATTTTCGATGTTGAAATTATTTAAAAGACTAAGAACATTTAATACCTGTACTCTTGCATTTGCTTCTTCATCATATAATTTATCCATCCCAAACCTGTAATAACTATATATCGCATCATGCATAATAGTATACCTGCTATTCAGCAAATTTTCTGCAAGCCAATAACGATTTCTTGTTCCGTCAAAAGCTTTCCATCCCGAAATATTTTTACCTTCGGGTGCATTGTTTACAATATTTTGTGCTTTTTGAAAATAAATATCTCCGCCGCGTGGTGAGAATGAATCATAGTCTATACCCAGAATAATATTTATATAGTAAGCTAAAATTGCTGTAAGGTTTGAACTTAAGGCATCAGTTCCTGAAACCCTGTTATCATTAAATTCTAATTGCTGAAATTCAGCGTATTTAAATATAATATCATTATCCTGAAAATTGATTATAGGAGAAAGGTAAGACGAATTAAACACAGGTCTTGCAGACTGTATTGTTAGAGAAGCCTTATAAACGTTGGCGTCATCAGTTGATTCCAGGTTAAATAAAAAACTGCAATCAATCTTTTCCTGCTGGGCATAATTATCTGTACTCCACTTACGATTGTTTACAAAATTATTAAGAGCGGTTTGCAAAGTTTGGAATGTTTTTTTGTCAATATTATTCCCAACTCTGTTGCTGAGTACACTTACTCTTGCCTTAAGTTCCTGTGCATGGCATATAGTAATTGTAAACAATAAAAATAAAAAAAGGATTACTCTATGCATTTCGATAATTAATGATTGTATTTACAATATCTCTTGCAACTTCTTTTTTCGATTTTTTATCAAAGTTGTATTCATTTCCCTTTTTATCAAAAATAATAATTTTGTTGGTGTTACATCCGAAACCTGCTCCTTCGTCTTTTAAACAATTTAAAACAATAAGATCAGCATTTTTGCCATATAATTTTTTAAGAGCATTTTCTTTTTCATTATTAGTTTCTAAAGCAAATCCTATTAATGTCTGATGTGCCGTTTTTAATTCTCCCGCTTTTGAAAGTATATCTTTTGTTTTTATAAATTTTATTAAAAGTTCATTGTTATCCTTTTTAATTTTTTCATTAGAAGTTTTTTCCGGAGTATAGTCTGAAACTGCAGCGGCCATTACAATAATATCAGTGCTGCCTAAATAGGCCAGGCATGTATCATACATGTCACTTGCCGATCTTACTCTTATTGTTTCAATACCGTGGTTAACCTTCACTTGGGTAGGGCCAAGAACAAGACTTACCTTCGCTCCTCTCACAGCCAATTCCTCTGCAATTGAAATTCCCATTGTGCCCGTAGAAAGATTACCGATAAACCTCACGGGATCAATTGACTCATAAGTTGGACCAGCAGTAATCAATGCTTTCACTCCTTTCAAAACATTCTGATTTGAAAAAAATTCCTGAATAAAATTTACAATCTCTTCCGGTTCCGCCATTCTACCTTCACCTTTTAAGCCACTCGCAAGATCGCCATCATTTACAGGTAACAACTTATTCCCTGTCTGTTTTAAAGCTTCAATATTTTTTTGATTTGCAGGATGACGCCACATATCCTCATCCATTGCAGGTGCAATAAAAACAGGACATGTTGCAGAAAGCCAGACAGCCTGCAACAAATTATCGCAAATACCATTAGCCATTTTTGCTAACGTATTACATGAAGCAGGTGCAATCAGCATCACATCTGCCCAACGTCCAAGCATTACATGATTTGCCCATGTTTCTTCAAAAAGATCGGAAAGAACTTTGTTTTTGGATAATGTAGAAAATGTTAATGGTGATACAAAATCAATTGCAGACCTTGTCATTATTACTTTTACCTCAGCCCCATTTTTTATCAGCAATCTTAATAAAATGGCAGCTTTATAAGCAGCAATGCTACCTGTGACACACAACAAAATTTTTTTGCCGTTAAAAATTTCCGGGCTGCTCATGTTGTGAAGAGTTTATTAAACCTGAATTGCAATTATTTTTCAACAAACAAAATGACGGTATAAAACCGTCATTAAAATTATCATTTCTTATGCAAAGATTACCATAAAATCAAACTAACATAAATATGTACATGAAAAGATAAAAGGACTAATCAAAAAGATTATCTTCATTTCTGCGGTAATAAATTTTATCTTCCATAAATTCGGCTGTAGCTAAAAGTGCAGGATTGGGCATTCTTTCGTAAGCTTTGGAAATTTCTATCTGCTCTTTATTTTCATGAATCTCTTCAAGGCTGTCTGTATGACTCGCAAATTCTTCCAATTTATTATGAAGCTCCTCTTTAATAGTAATATTAATCTGGTTTGCCCTTTTTGCAATTACCGCAATGGATTCATATAAATTTCCTGTTTTTGCTTTTACATCGGTGAGATTTTTTGTTTCTACAACATTACTCGTGTTAGCGGTCTGCTGACGTCTTAATTTGCTCATTTTGTATTTGTTTAATATTATTCAAACTTAGATTTTTATAATTTTCTGCCTCTTTCAACAATCTGCTTTCAGGGTACCTGTCCGCAAAATCAAAATACTCTGCCGAAACTTTTTGATAACGTTCTTCCTGTTTGTCGTACACGCTTAATTTGGCAAATTGATAATAAGATTTAATAGCCATCAACATATATTCCTCACCCTTATTTGATTCAGGGTAGCTGTTCATTAGGTTCGCAAATGAAATTCCGGCAGCATGATATTGTTGAAGGTTATAATAAAGATGTGCTGTTTTATATTCCTTTAATTCAAGCTTGCCCCTGCTCTTCGCTATTATTTCATTGGCATCTTTTAATCTTGATGAATTAGGGTAAGTATTAATAAATGACTGCATCATACCAATTGCCTTGCTTGTATTTATTTGCTCAAGTTCTATTG
>JBDTYU010000212.1:0-3029 GCA_040005535.1 Ginsengibacter sp.
GTTTCTTCGCTAATTCTTGTTCCCAATCCACCGGCAAAAATTACAACTTTCATAAATTGTTTTCTTTGAATAAATTATTTTTCAAAATTATTATTTTAACCTTAAACGGGTGCATTTCAAATTGTCGACGGTTGGTGGGGACACCAACCGAGGCAGCCCGCTGTGGGCGGTGTCTCCACCAACCAATATCAGACTGGCCGTGCGACAATTTTGAATACATCCCCTTAAACCTTAACCCTAAACTCACTGAAACAAAACTTTACCAGATTACTGAGGGATACAATATTTTTATTTTTTCAAGAATGAATACATTGCTTCTTCTTTTTTTGCATTCATTTCAAAGCTGATATAACGGGTATAATATTTAATAAGGTCAAAAATATCAGTCTTATTTTCTTTCACTACTTTTTTTATATTATTTAACCCAAATGAATTTGCTTCATTAAAAGCTGCAATAAATTTTTCATCAAGCTTTTTATTGCTTATCCATGCTGCAAATACAAAGGGAAGGCCGCTGTATTTTTTCCATTCAAGCCCAAGGTCATAAATGAAAGATGAAATTTTTCTTTGCGCCAAAGCCCTGTCGCCAATCACCAATGCTGCAGTGCTGCCTGATATTTCTGATCGGTATTCTCCTGATGTTTCTTCAAGAACCACGTTTATTTTCCAATAATCTTTTATAAGCACTTTAAGTAATGCAACAGAACTCCGGCTTTGATAATCTAATAAAATTTTTTCAATCTTATCTAATGGAACTTCACTGAAAAGGCAAACACTTGCTACTTCCCCATCACACCCAATGCAATAATCAGAAATAATATAATGCTCTTTCATTTCGGGAATTACTATGACTGGAACCAGTCCCACATCAATTGTATCATCTAATAGCATGGAAGCAATTTTTGAAGGATAGTCAATCAATAGATCAATATCGTCTTTCATCATTCCATGTTCAAACCCATAAATTAAAGGTTTTGTATTCAAATAACTAACTGCCCCCACTCTTATTTTTGTTTGCACTGATTACTTTAATTTTGGCGCAAATTTAATGCAATGAATTTATTTACATTTTACTTTCTCAGCATTAGTAAATGATTTAAACATTCTCATGCAACTCCAACCTCTTACTGCTATTTCTCCTATTGATGGCCGCTATCGCAACCAGCTTCAGCATCTTGATGAATATTTTTCTGAATTCGCTTTAATTAAATACCGGGTAAAAGTTGAGATTGAATATTTTCTTTTTTTAGCAGAAAAAAAGTTTTTCAAAATAACGCCGCAATTAAAAAAGCAATTAATAAATATTGAAAATGATTTTTCAATTGATGATGCCGAAACAATAAAAACACTTGAAAGTATTACCAATCATGATGTAAAAGCCGTTGAATATTTTCTGAAAACAAAATTGCAGGAACTTGGTTCCAATGATCTTCAGGAATGGATTCATTTCGGATTAACATCGCAGGATATCAACAACACAGCATTCCCCCTTTTATGGAAAGATGCAATGGAATATGAATACCTGCCCGCTGTTTTGAATCTTCAGCATGAATTATATAAGCTGGCAATACAATGGAAGAATATTCCCATGCTTGCCAGGACTCATGGCCAGCCTGCCTCACCTACAATGTTGGGAAAAGAAATTATGGTATTTGTTGAAAGAATTGAGAACCAGGTACAGCAATTCAGCTATATCCCTTTTACCGGAAAATTTGGTGGCTCAACAGGAAACTTTAATGCTCACTATGCCGCCTACCCGAAAACAGATTGGGTATCTTTTGCCAATAAATTTCTGGAAGATAAATTAGGGCTTCAGCGACAGCAATACACGACACAGATAGAACATTATGATTTACTAGCAGCACACTTTGATAATATAAAACGCATCAATACCATACTAATTGATTTTTGCAGGGATGCGTGGACTTATATAAGTATGGATTATTTTAAACAAAAAATTAAAAAAGGTGAAGTAGGCAGCAGTACCATGCCGCATAAAGTAAACCCTATAGATTTTGAAAATGCTGAGGGCAACTTAGGGCTTGCTAATGCTTTGCTGGAGCACCTTTCAGCTAAACTGCCTATATCAAGATTGCAAAGAGATCTTACAGATTCAACGGTGATGAGAAATATAGGAATGCCTGTTGCACATACAGTACTGGCAATTCTTTCTATTGGTAAGGGCCTGCATAAATTGATTTTAAATAAGCATAAAATATATGATGATCTTGAAAATAATTGGGTAGTTGTTTCAGAAGCCATCCAAACAATTTTAAGAAGAGAAAATTATCCGAAGCCTTACGAGGCGCTGAAAGAACTTACAAGAGGCAAAGCTGTTATAAACAAAAGAACAATACATAAATTTATTGATGGATTAAAAATTTCAACTGAGGTAAAAAAAGAATTGAAAAAAATTGCACCGCATAATTATACAGGACAGTACCTGCTTAATTAAATCATATCTACTTATTAAATTGCAGGTTTTTTGCAACAGGAAATAATTTATGAAAATTTTGCAAGGGGTTAATTACTTATTTGGGAAGCTTCTTAACCGGAATAAAACATACATCCATTATTCATTAAATTATTTAACCCGTAAAAGAATTATCGATAGAAATTATTTAGATTATACCAGGCTTTCTACACTTGAATTAATTTCTCATGAAATTAATCATAACAATATAGAAGGTTCCGTTGCAGAATTAGGAGTCTTCAAAGGAAAGTTCGCCCGTTATATCAACCTTTATTTCCCGGATAGAAAATTATACCTGTTTGATACGTTTAAAGGGTTTCATGAAAAAGATATTAAATCCGAAATTAAAAATACTTATTCAAGCGGTACACAGGATTTTAGTAATACTTCCATCAAACAGGTGTTGGATATTATGCCTTTTCCAAATCAATGTATTATTAAAGAGGGATATTTTCCTGATACTGCAATAGGATTAAATGAACAATTTGTTTTTGTAAGTATTGATGCCGATTTGTATGAACCGATATACAATGGGTTACAATATTTTTATCCAAGG
>JBDTYU010000213.1:0-2939 GCA_040005535.1 Ginsengibacter sp.
TCAATGGTGATTTCCAATCCCGACTGCTTAAAGTTCTTTTGCAATCTCCTGGCAATTGCTGTAGATGCTTTCCCTGTAATAAAACTATACAGCTCCCCTTTTTTAAATTGGTTGTTTGACATATAGTTGTTTATGCAACTACACAAAACTACTCATTCATTTTAATTCAAAAAAATTAATTTTGTTATCCCGGCTTTAAATAATTGTAAATATGCATCTTTAAATTACCTGATGATTTTTTTGCTGATATCATTATTTCTTATACTACCATATGTAGTTCTTATTATTTATTACCGTCAAAGCTGGCTGCAGATTAAAACTTACCATCCGGTTTCAAATGAATCATTTAAACATTCTACATTTATTACGGTTATCATAGCTGCAAGAAATGAAGAAAACAACATTGGAAACTGTATTGAATCAATAATTAAACAAACCTATCCCCATGATTTATTTGAATTAATAATTGTTGATGACCATTCCAGTGATTCAACTTACGCAATTGCCAATTCATTTATAAAAGACTCTTTGACAAAAAATAATAGTATTACCGTAATTAGCCTGAAAGATTTTACAATGAATGAAACTTTAAATTCTTATAAAAAGAAAGCAGTGGAAACAGCAATAAGTTTTGCAAGGGGCAATTTGATAGTTACAACAGATGCAGATTGCATCGTTCAGCTGGAATGGCTGAAAACTATTGCTTCCTATTATGAAGAATTCAGCCCCGTATTTATTGCAGGACCGGTTGTCTATACTAACCCTCGGCCTGGTGATTCACTTTTTAAAAAACTTTTTAAAACATTTCAATCTCTTGATTTTATTGCGCTGCAGGGAATTACCGGGGCATCTGTTTATAAGCAGTTTCATAATATGTGCAACGGAGCCAATCTTGCTTATGAGAAAACAGCGTTTAATAAAGCAGGGGGCTTTGAAGGAATTGACCAGATAGCCAGTGGCGACGATATGTTGCTAATGCACAAAATTAAACAGGTATATCCTGATAGAATAATGTATTTGAAGTCAACTAACGTAGTAGTGCAAACGCAACCGGCTGAAACACTAAAAGATTTTTTGAACCAAAGAATTCGCTGGGCAAGTAAGGCAGATAAATATACAGACTCAAAAATAACTGCAGTGCTCCTGTTGGTGTATGTTTTTAATGCGTGGGTTTTTTTTATGGCTTTGTATTCTTTTTTTTATTTATATGCATTTTACTTATTCCTGCTTTTAATTGGGGTGAAAACTATTGTTGAACTTTTTTTCCTCTATCCTGTGGCCGGTTTTTTTAAAAAGCAAAAACTTCTCTGGTTGTTTATACCTGCACAACCTTTTCATATTATGTATACTTTATTTGCCGGATGGTTGGGTAAATTTGGTTCTTATAAATGGAAAGACAGAAAAGTAAAATAATCTACAGGTAAATAATAATAATGGCCAAATCATTCTCTTTTTCAACAAATGCCTGGAGACGGTTAAAAAAAAATAAAGGTGCAATGATTGGGCTTATTATTATTTGTCTTGCTGTGGTTATTGCAGTCTTCGCTTATTTTATTTCTGCAGATTCAACCCCAAATGCAGACAGGCAAATTGTTGAAATACAGGCAAGAAAACCTGGGTTTAAACAATTATTTCTAAAGATTAAAAAAGAAAAGAAAATTTCATCAGCTGGTTTTTTTGACCTGCTTCTTTGGGGTTCAGAAGATAAATATATTTTTATCCCAATTAATAATTTCCGGGAAAGTAAAGATTCATTTATTGTTGAAAAATATATTGACGAGGGAGTGGAAGAAAGACAGGTTTTTCCAAAAAAGAATTTGCCTGAAAAAAATTATATAGTTTCAAAAACCTTCTGGTTAGGTACTGATAAATTTGGACGTGATATTTTAAGCCGTCTGATTGTGGGCGTGCGGGTAAGCCTTGCTGTAGGGCTGATAACTGTTCTGATTTCACTTACTATTGGAATCGTTTTGGGTGCTATCGCGGGATATTTCGGCGGGAAAACTGATGATATTATTATGTGGGTTATTAACGTGATATGGAGTATGCCCACATTGCTTTTAGTCTTCGGGATTACTCTTGCGTTAGGAAAAGGATTTTGGCAAATATTTATTGCAGTAGGGTTAACGATGTGGGTAAATGTAGCGAGGATAATAAGAGGCCAAGTGCTGGCGATACGTGAAATGGAATATATACAAGCTGCAAAAGCTTTAGGCCTTAAAAGTTTTAGAATTATTAGAACACATATATTACCTAATGTACTCGGACCAGTAATAGTGATTGCGGCCTCCAATTTTGCAAGCGCCATAATAATTGAAGCCGGGCTTAGTTTTTTGGGGGTGGGTGTACAACCTCCTATGCCAAGTTGGGGGCTTATGATAAAAGAAAATTATAATTTTATTATAACTCATAATCCTGCGCTTGCACTGGCTCCGGGAGTTGCGATAATGATATTGGTACTTGCATTTAACCTTTTGGGCAATGGCTTAAGGGATGCGCTTGATGTAAGGGTATAAGATGCCCCACTTGAACATTGCTTATTGAATATCGAGTGTTGAATATTGTACTTGAAACACTCAATAAGCAATGTTCAACATCCAATTTTCAAGTATAAAACTTCAAATAACATCCTTTGCAACCTGCACATGGCGATTAAAGCTTTCTTCGAGAGAAATCAATGTTTCAGTACGTTCAATACCTTTAATTTTTTGTAGTTCATCATGCAAAACATGTCGAAGCTGGTTGATATCTTTGCAAACAATTTCAATATACATACTGTAATTACCTGTGGTATAATTAAGCCTTATTATTTCAGGAATTTTTTCAAGTTCTTTTGCAACCACATCATAAAGCGAACTTTTCTCCAGAAAAATGCCAACAAATGCGGTAATATCGTAACCCAGTTGTTTTAAATTCACACTAAGTTTTTTACCCTTAAC
>JBDTYU010000214.1:0-7863 GCA_040005535.1 Ginsengibacter sp.
GCTGTTTATAACTCCCAAATCTTTTGACTGGGTTGGTGAAGTCATAAATGAAAGTGAACTCATGAGCCCCAAATTTTCCAGTTTTGCAACTATTAAAGTTTCTTTTATTTTCTTCGCCTTTTGAAGAAAAATAATTCCGGTAATTCCTTTGTATTGCCTTGTTTTGTTGGTTTTCTAAGCGCCGCTTAAAACCATTGAAGTATCATTTTGCGATAAAAGCAGCTTACTGTATTGCTTTATGCCTTTTGGGGGCAGAGCTGTATAATTATTATAAATAAGCTTATCGTCTTCCACAAGAAATTCTTCTCCCTCTTTTTTAATCTTTACAGATTTTACCCCGATATTTTCTACACCATCAATTACAAAAATTGTGTGAGAATAGCCGCTAAGTTTCCCACTATATTCAGTTACTGCTAATTCATATTTAATAAATTGTGTCGTATTGCTATAAAGGGTACCTGCCCATACACCGGTTACATCCTGTGCAAAAAGCTGTAAAGGCAGCAAAAAGACCACAAATAAAAATTTCATAGTAGAGAGGTTGGATTTAAATAATAACTTATGCCTTTTGACTGCAAAACTTCCGAGCGTTATTTATATCAACGGTTGCACAGGGTATTTTATTTAATACAGCTTCGATATTTTCACGTTTATATAAACTATTGTTATACAGCTTATCGTAATAATTAAGTAAAATGGAAAAACAATCGATCACTTTATTTTCCAATAAATAATTAATAGCATTTTTGGTTTCAAGCCCCCCCAGCTTTTTTTGAATTTTCATGATTGAGTTTATAAGCTCTTTTTTATCAAATACCCCATAACAATTAGCAATATGCTTTAACCTTTCTTCAAAAGGTATTTCCAAAAAATATAATTTGCTGTTCCGCATATTTTCCCAAAATGTTTTTGGTATGCCTACAGTTCCTATATGCCTGCTTTCATCTTCCACCCAAATTTCACCAGCATTTTTTTTCGTATAGCCATTGCCGTTATCTTTATGCTGATTAAAAATTTCATTTGCTTTAAATAGTTCTATTGCAAGGAGGTTTTCAAACATTTCTTGCCCTGGCTGTGGTTTTTCACCTAATGCTCCGAATGCAGAGCCTTTGTGATTAGCTAACCCCTCCAAATCAATCACAGCATTGCCTGTTCTTCTTAATTCCTTTAATGCTTCAGTTTTCCCCGAACCTGTATATCCACCTAATATATTTATCTTATAATTTTTTTCAAATTGTGCAAGCGTCCAATTACGAAAAGCTTTATAACCACCTTTAAGAGTACATACCTTAAATCCATAAAGATCCAAAAGCCATGCAACTGCTCCGCTTCGCATACCTCCCCGCCAGCAGTGTATCAATAAACGATTTGTATTGGATATTAAAATCTCCCTGCTTATTTTTTTTTGCTGATCGCCGATTAATTCTTCTACTTCATTTGGCATCGCTTTCATTCTTTCTGAAAAAAAATCAAGTCCTTTTTTTACCGCAACCTGCCTGCTTTGCTTCTTATACGCTGTTCCAATAATTTTTCGCTGAACATCAGTAAATAATGGTAATGGCAAGGCTCCGGGAAAATGTGCATGTGAAAACTCGCCGGGACTTCTTACATCAAGAATTGGATGTTCTGCTGAAAGCTTTAAAAAATTTTCAATATCAATTTGCTCAATTGCCATTAACCCGAATTTATTTTTTGACCGAATAAAAAAACCACTGTTATAAAAACAGTGGTTTCATAAAGTAACTTTTCAAAAGGAATTTATGTTTTGTCTATCCGTTCATCGAAGTAAGAAATTCCATATTATCTTTTGTGCCTTTCATATTTTTCATCAAAATATTAATAGCTTCCTCAGGATTCATATCGGCCATGTGATTGCGTAATACCCACATACGCTGCAATACATCCTTGTCCAGCAACAGATCATCCCTTCTGGTAGAAGAAGCGACAATGTCAATTGCAGGAAAAATTCTGCGGTTTGATAACCTGCGATCCAATTGAAGTTCCATATTACCCGTTCCTTTAAACTCTTCAAAAATAACTTCATCCATTTTGCTTCCTGTATCAACTAATGCAGTCGCAATTATTGTAAGAGAACCTCCAAATTCTATTTTCCTCGCTGCGCCAAAAAACTGTTTAGGCTTCTGCATTGCATTGGCTTCCACACCACCTGATAACACTTTTCCACTCGCTGGAGCTACCGTATTATGCGCCCGCGCAAGACGGGTTATACTGTCCAATAGAATCACGACATCGTGTCCGCATTCAACGAGTCTTTTTGCCTTTTGCAATGCCATAGTACTTACTTTAACATGCTTTTCAGCAGGTTCGTCGAAAGTTGAGGCAATTACTTCGGCTTTTACACTACGTTCCATATCTGTAACTTCCTCGGGTCTTTCATCAACCAGCACTATCATTAAATAACATTCAGGATGATTAGCTGCAATCGCATTCGCAATTTCTTTGAGGAGCATCGTTTTACCTGTTTTAGGTTGTGCAACGATAAGACCTCTTTGGCCTTTTCCTATTGGCGTAAACAAGTCAATAATTCGTGTTGAAAGATTATTGGGAGTTAAAAACAAATTTAATTTTTCAAAAGGAAAAAGTGGAGTGAGGTAATCAAATGGCACACGGTCACGAACTTCATCGGGGCCTTTACCATTAATGGTTTCTACTTTTAATAAGGCAAAATATTTCTCACCTTCTTTTGGCGGGCGAACAGAGCCATAGACCGTGTCGCCTGTTTTCAATCCAAATAATTTTATTTGAGACGGGGAAACATAAATATCATCCGGAGAAGAAAGATAATTATAGTCACTACTTCTCAGAAAACCGTACCCATCGGGCATCATCTCCAAAACGCCTTCCGCAAGAATAACTCCATCAAATTCAATATTAAATGCCGTTTCTTTTTTTTGCTGAAAAGATTTTTGCTGATTTTGATAACCGTTATTTGCAGGGGGCTGCTGAATCTCATCATCATCATCATCATTTAATAATTCAACTAATCCTGGTGCAATAGATTTGGGGTCGGAAAGTTTTACTTCATCAATAGATTTCTGTTCTGCATTTAGTTCAGGTTCTTCTTCTTTTAATTTTTTTAAGGGCTTTCTCTTTTCTTCTGATTTTTTGTGCTTCACGTCTTTTTGTTGTTCATCGGCTAAACTTACATCTCCCGATCCTTCTACTGCCGCGACTTTACTAATACGTTTACGCTTAGGCTTTTCAATTTCTTCTTCTTTTTTTTCGGTGTTATTCATTACAGATTGTTTATCAAGAATTTTATAAATTAATTCCTGTTTTTCTAATTTTTTTGCGTTAGAAATACTTTGTTGTTCCGCTATATCCAGCAGCTCAGGAACGAGCATATCGTTCAGTTGTAAAATGTCGTACATAAAAAGACGTGTAGATTAATAGTCAAAAACAATCTTGAAAATTGTGAAAATCTAAATTTGATGATTTATTTTATATGGATAGGGTTCTGTTAACCGTAGAGACCGTAGCTAGGGAAAACCAGTCAGCTTCTATTGCAATAATACATCAATTTTCAAAATAATAAAAATAATTATTAACATGATTGTTATAAATATTACGAACTGTATTTTCAACTGAACCTTTTTCTGAGAGTTTAAACGCTTTTCTTATTTATATCTCTTGAGTGTTCCTTTATATTTGCAACAATAAAAAAGAAATGTTTAACGACAGAATACGAATCAGCGAAGTTTTGAATAATGAAATGACCAGCCACAAAATAACGGTTATGGGATGGGTACGCACTTTTAGAAACAACCAGTTTATAGCATTGAACGATGGCAGTACTAATAATAATTTACAGGTAATTGCGGAACTTGGCCGCTATGACGAGACTCTTGTAAAAAGAATTACGACAGGCGCTGCTTTAAAAGTAACAGGAGAAATTATCCCATCTTTGGGAAAAGGCCAAAAAGTTGAATTAAGGTCAGAAACTATTGAAGTGCTTGGGGACAGCGATCCTGAAAAATTTCCTCTCCAGCCTAAGAAACACAGCCTGGAGTTTTTACGTGAAATAGCTCATTTGCGTTTCCGTACCAATACCTTTGGATCAGTTTTTCGCATTAGGCATTCCGTGGCTTTTGCAGTTCATAAGTTTTTTAATGATAGAGGCTTTGTTTACCTGAATACCCCTATTATAACGGCTTCTGATGCGGAAGGTGCGGGTGAAACTTTTCATGTAACAAATTTTAATCTTGAGCAACCTCCTAAAAATGAAGACGGTTCTGTCAATTATAAAGAAGATTTTTTTGGCAGGCCAACCAATCTCACAGTTAGTGGCCAGTTAGAAGCTGAACTTGCTGCAATGGCTTTGAGCGATGTGTATACTTTCGGTCCAACGTTTCGGGCTGAAAATTCAAATACTACCCGCCATCTTGCAGAGTTTTGGATGATCGAACCTGAAATGGCTTTTTCCGATCTTGAGGATGATATGAATCTCGCTGAGGAGTTTATTAAATATATTATTAAATATGCCCTTGAAAACAACCGTGATGATCTTGATTTTTTAGCAGTACGGCTACAGGAAGAAGAGAACCAAAAGCCACAGAATGAACGAAGTGAAATGCGTCTAATTGAAAAACTTGATTTTGTAATTAATAATAATTTTGAACGAATTACTTACACAGAGGCCATTGATATTTTAAAAGAGTCAAATTATAACAAGAAAAAAAAATTCCGGTTTTTAATTGATAAGTGGGGAATAGATCTGCAGAGTGAGCATGAGCGCTATCTTGTAGAAAAACATTTTAAGAAGCCTGTGATATTAACAAATTATCCAAAGGAAATTAAAGCCTTTTATATGCGGCAAAACGATGATGGAAAAACGGTTGCTGCTATGGATATTCTTGCTCCCGGAATTGGCGAAATAGTAGGCGGATCACAAAGAGAGGAGAGGTATGAAAAACTTGAACAACGAATGAAAGAACTGAATGTTCCTGTTGAAGAATTGAATTGGTATCTTGATACACGAAGGTTTGGCTCATGTCCTCATGCTGGCTTTGGACTTGGTTTTGAGCGATTAATTCAATTTGTTACCGGCATGAGTAACATTCGTGATGTTATTCCTTTTCCGCGGTTTCCAAAAAATGCAGATTTTTAATTTTTCTTTTATAAAAATTACTTGTTCTGTAAAAAAGACTTTATTCTCGTCCCCACATTTTCTCTTATGTTATTATAAAACAAGTTGTAATCTGCAATATGATAATTTTTTATTTTTAAAAAAAAACTTCCAAAAAACTTTGGCTTATTTACCCATAAAATATTTCCGTGAACCTTCGCATGAACGAGGCCTGGAATTACTTTATTAAAATTTCTGAGAATCCCTCCTTTATTTAATTCTGCAGGCGCAATAGTCGTATCCATTGTCCAGGTGAGGGGATTAATTACATAGGCTTTTTCTTTCTCCTTTTCAATAAAAGGAGAAACATAATTTTCTTCAAAAGTTCTCCAGCTTATAAAACATCCTGTAGATGTGGAATCTTCACAAGGTTTCATTTCAGCGAAATAATTTGTAAAAACAGGTAACCCTATAATGTAAGCACACACTAATTGCTGTTGTAAAGGTTTTCCTTCAAAAAATTCTTTCAATAACTTTCCTGCATGGCTTGTGCCCTGGCTATGTGATGCGATAATAATTGGCCGGCCCTGGTTATCATTTTTTAAATAAAAAAGAAAGGCTGCTTTCACATCTTCATAAGCAGTATCAAGCGCTGCGTCTCCCTTTTGTTTATCGCTGGTGAAAAAAGCCATGAGGTTAGCCTGCCGGTAGCGTGGAGCAAATACCCTACAATACTTATTAAAAACACTTGCCTGGTATAATATCGTTGAGTTATCTGTTTTTTTGTTGAGCTCTTCATTATTTATATTCGCATTCCATCCCATACCCATATTTTTATCAGTATAAGTAGTTGGATGAATAAAAAAAACATCTGCCAAGCTATCTTTTGATTCTTTTTTGTACTCAAAAGGAATTTCATCAGATGGATCATTTTTGAAAGGATGCGCAGCCCAATAATTTAAATTACTGTAATCTGTTTTGCTACTATCGCTTTTAAAATTATAATTAACAGGGCTTATAAGAAATTTGTGCGAACAAGATGATATAAGAAATGTGATTTGAAATAAAAAAACCGTTCCTAAAGCCTCTAATAAAAAAATTCTTTTGTAATTTGACATACTCAAAACTACATTTACAAGTTCGAATTAAAAAAATAACACTATGACAATTCCTGTTGTTGATTTGGCTGATTTTGTAAATGGAAATCAAGCTCAGAAATCTGCTTTTGTACAAAAACTTGGCAAGGCTTATGAAGATGTTGGTTTTATTGCAGTAAAAAATCATGGAATCCCGGCAGAACTTATTGCAGACTTATATAAATATGTTCAACAATTTTTTTCGCTTCCTTCTGATAAGAAAAAAAAATTCGAAATTCCGGAACTTTCCGGGCAACGTGGTTATACTTCATTTGGCAAGGAACATGCAAAAGGAAGTGATGCCCCGGATCTTAAAGAATTTTTTCAATATGGACAAGTAGTACCAAAAGATGATAACTTAAAATCTGAATATCCGGATAATGTAAGTGTTAATGATATACCGGGCTTTAATGAAACTTTTTTTAAAGCATATCGTGCATTTGAAAAGTCAGGAAAATCTTTGTTGCAGGCAATCGCCTTATATCTGAACCTTGAAGAGCATTATTTTGATGATTTTGTAGAAGAAGGGAATTCTATTGCCCGGGCTATACATTATCCCCCTATTACATCTGAACCAAAAAGTGCAATTCGTGCAGAACAACACGAGGATATTAACCTGATTACTTTACTCGTGGGAGCATCGGCAGGTGGCTTGGAAATTCTTACAAAAAACAATGAATGGATAGGTGTTACTTCGCTTCCGGATCAGATAGTTGTAAACGTCGGTGACATGCTACAGCGCCTCACAAACAATAGATTAAAAAGTACAACGCACCGTGTTGTAAATCCACCCAGGGAACTTTGGCATACTTCACGCTTCTCAATTCCTTTTTTTCTTCATCCAAAATCTTCTATGAGCCTTGCTTCACTTGAGAGTTGCATTGACGAAAGCAATGTGAAAGTTTACGAAAATATTACGGCAGGAGATTATCTTGATGAAAGGCTAAGAGAAATTGGTTTGAAAAAATAAAAACAAAAAAATGAACTAAATAAAAATGAACCTATTGGTTCTTTCAAGACCGGTTCGGACATGATTCTTTTACAGTTTTTATTATATTGGCTTCACCATGGTATTCTTCAGGCATGTTCCTTTTTTAAAAGCAGTATTTTATTATACAATTTCTGCTTTCGGCGGGCCACAGGGGCATTTTGGAATGATGATGAAAACTTTTGTTGACAGGCGACGAGATATTACCAGAGAAGAACTAATGGAATACGTAGCCTTCTGCCAGTTATTACCGGGTGCAACTTCCACTCAAACACTCACTTTAATTGGTTATAAACGTGGGGGTGTTCCTTTAGCAGTACTCACCCTTATTATATGGATACTGCCTGCCAGCATGTTAATGGGCTCATTTTCTTTTTTGGTACACTATATAAATACTACTCGTGTAAGCCTGAATCTCTTTACTTATGTACAGCCAATGGCAGTTGGTTTTATTGCATTTGCGGCATACAGAATGTATAAAATTTCCATTAAAAACACGATCACCTATATCATTATGCTTGTGGGATTATTTGCCACGTACTTGCTTTTTAAAACGCCGTGGGTATTTCCGATACTTATTATTTTAGGCGGAGTTGTAACCAACTTCAGTGATAAACGAATTCCCGAAAAAGAAAACATCAGGCCCAAACAAA